>CALIVE010000028.1 GCA_938048445.1 Minisyncoccota bacterium
AGGCGTTGGGTCTAATTTTGCAATCTCAAGAACTCGGCTTTTGATTCTTTTTTTAAGAACTTCAGGTCCAATTCTTTTTTGAACATCTGGTGGTATGTTTTTTAAATACAGTGGCAAAATGTGTTTTTCAATATTAGCATCTGTTAATTCAAACGCTAATTTCCGATAAGATAATATTTCAAATAAAAGACTTCTTACGCTTCTTTTAATAATGTTCTCTAAATATAATTTCCGATAATCTTTCATAGTTGTTTATCATTTTTTAATTATTTTTAATAAAACTAACATTTACTAACAATTAGAATATTTTATATAATTTATTTTAATTTTCAAATTAAATTTTTATACCATACTTCTCAAATTCTTTTAATCTTTCCTCAACCATTGGATAAATATCTCCTTTCACATCTGTCCCTCTTGTTCCAGGAATACATTTATCATAATCCTCTTTTAATTTGTCAGCAACCTCTTTTAAATCTCTTCCAGAATTAATTATTGATAAAATCAAACTATCAGGGGGAGCAGCATAAGGCTTGTCATCAATCATAACCGCTCTTCTGAATGCTACTCTATCCCTCAATTCTTCTGGTATGTTCAAAGGCATCCAGAGATTTGTCCCAATCATTGCATCAGAATAAATATTAACAAGACCAAAATAAATTTTATCACTTATGTTCGGAACTATACACTCACCTGTCGCTATGCTAATTATAAACTCTGTATAATCAGGTATAACTAATGCGTGCTGAACTGATAAAGGATAAGAGTGTCTAATACAAGGGTCTGAAATATATATCTCCTCACCATCCCAAAAACCTTCAAAATTAATCGGCCCTCTGTGATTCACACTCCTTAAATAATCTATGAACTTTGGATTTGTTAACATATCCCTAAAAGGAATCCATTCTTCAAGTCTCAAATACCTTCCAAAATTATTTGCTTTAATCTCAAAAGCATTACAAACTATTGGACAAAAATTCTCACCATCAAACCACGCATCAACACCAACTTCAACAGCATCCTTTATCTCTTCCTCTAATAAAAAAGGTATCTCTTCAATCAATGGCCCTATTATGCCTGCTAACTTATCTAAAAACGCCTGGGCATCATCTACACTTGTCACTTTTGATGTTTCTAAATCTCCTCTAAAAGAATTCAATTTTAAATAATAACTCTTTCCTCTATTCTCTTCTAAAAACTCTTCAAGCTCCTCCCTTCCTTTTAAAACAATTCCTTTTGTTGTCTTTATTCCTAAACTATTGAGTATCTCTTTGCCTTTCATCCTATCTAACTCCAAAACCTCAGCTGGTGAACCACCATAAACAAAATAATTGTTTTTTCTTAAAAAATCTGCTGTCCATCCATAACCAATGTCTGTGAAAACAATATAATCAACTTCATCCAAAACAGAAAAGAAATCCATCACTTTCTTAAAACCAAAACCAATCCCAGGTAAATAATCAATGTATGTCGGAAAAGCTCTCTGCCAAGGAATATAATAATAAACCTCATTCCCATCCTCTAATAACCTCAATGCGTGCTGAATTCCTATCCCTAAATCAATAACAAGAAACTTAAACATTATCTTTTCAATTTTTTATCAAAATTTTTTTTAATTTTCTCTTCTTCTTCAAGATATCTTTTTTCAAGATTTTTTAAATCAGTTTCAAATTTATAACCAAAAAATTTATCAATACCATCAGAATCAAGTGGATAACTTCTACCAAAAACATCAAAAATATAAGGCAAAACTTCAATTCTTTTATCATCAATAACTTCAACCCTTATTATACCACACTTTTCAGGCATATTTGAACCAAGCCTTTTTAAATGAATAATCCAATCAACTCTACCAGAAGAAGGCTTTTTTGAATAATCTTCTGTTTCAACCGAAGATAAACTAACACTTTTTATATAAACTGGTAAATTTTTAAAAATTTCAAACAAAGGTTCAGAAGCAAGTTTTAATAAAGGTATTAAATCCCTTCTTAAAGCTAAATTCGTTTGATATAACCTTGCAATAAATGATTCTCTTGATAAAGGTCCTGGTATCTTTTCTATTGTGTATTTTTGAATAATATCTTCTAATTGTTTAGCTATTGCCCTTAATCTATCAATATTTCCTGTTTTTATTGCATTATCAAGTTGCCTTTTTAAATCTTCAATTTTTGACAAATCTATTGGCGTAAATTTTTTTGTTAAATCTATGGCGTGGGGTGGCGTGGGTGTCATAGGTGGCGTTTCTTCTGGTATCTCTGGTGTTATGGTTCTTGGCGAAATAGGTGAAGGACCTAAACCATAAGTTGGTGGAGGTGTCGGTGAAGGTGGAGGTGTCGGCGGAGGCGTAGTCGTTGGCATACCAGGTGGTCCTGTATAATATTGCGATATTTTAATTTTGTTTTCTTTCTTTATAAGTCTAAATCCTTTGCCATCACCAAAGCCTATTCCAAATTTATTAAAACAACTTTCGCACATATAAGCTGATGTTTTTAATATTGTTTCGCCTTTATAATAAGCAATTTTATTACAAAAATCGCAATTTGGATAATCATCAACATAAATTTCATCTTTTTTTGTTGCTTTCATAGATTTGCCTGTTGTCCCAACTGTTCCATCTTCATATTCTCTGACGTATCCTTTTTCAATAAGACTTTTTAAAGTCTTTTCTCCGTATTCTTTTATAACATCTTCTTTTTTTCTTGAAACACCAATCCAAGATAGGCATTCAAGTTCTATTCTTGATAAATCCTTTTCGGCAATTTTTGTTTTTTTATCAAAAATTTTTTTCAAAGAGATGATGTTAAAGTTTTCGTTTTTGTTTATAGTGAAAGGCAAATTTGTTTCTTCTTCTTTTAAGAAAATTATATCTTTTTCAATATTTTCAATTTTAGCTTTTAATGTTCCTTGTTTTGTTGGATAAATTAAGCGAAGACTTTCAAAAAACTCATTAACAATTGATTTAGATGTTTCTTCATCCAAATTAAATTCTTCTATACCTTTTTTAATTAATTCTTCTTTTGATGATAGTTTATTATGGTATAGAAAGGTATCAAAAAGGTAATTAAAGAATTCTTGCATATTTTTCTCCTTTTAGGTGTTTAATTTTAAAATATCTGCGTATTTTTCAAGAAAGTTTAAAATTTTGTTATGATAAATTTCAGGGATATTAATTAACAGATTTTCAAGGTCTTCTTCAAATTTTTGGATTGAACTTAAAACAATTTCTTTAATTTTAGCATCTTTGTCGGCACCAAAACCACCAGCTTGGCCTCCTAAATAATGGGGAATAATAATTGAATCTTCAAAGAAAGTAATACCTTTACAGATTTCATAAACTAATCTTTCTTCGCCTGTTGCCAATTTAACTTTTCTCATTTTACCAGCTTTTATATGTTCACAATATTGTTTTTCACTATAAGCAGTATTATCGCAAACAGAACAAATTGTATAAGCACAGACAGCACCCATTGAAGTGTCAGTAATTTCACCTTTAACTATTTTATCAATTAAACCAGGAAAGATTTCTTCTGCTTTTTCTTTATTAATTTCCAACAAATTCTCAACAAAATCACCACCAACAACTTGGCCTTTTACTTTAATTGGTTCAACAAAAACAGAAGCAAGAACTTTACCAACTATTTTATCTTCTTTATGGTCTAATGAAACACGAGAATTAATAAATGTATGATAACGAATTTTCAGTTCATCAGAAGGAAAAGCATCACCATTTTGATTAGGTCCATATGTTTCTAAACTATGAACAGCTTCATTTCTTAAATAAATATTATTTTTTAAATCTAATTCTAAACTTGTAGCGTATTTTTTGTTAAATTCTTTTAGTTGTTTATCATTTGATATTACATCTTTAATTTTTGTTGTAGCAAATTTTATAAACATAATTCTTTAAAAAATTTTGTTTTAATAAAAACTTTTTAAGACTGCTCTTTTAAATCTTTAAATAACAATTCAAACACATTTTCAAATTCTTTTAAACTTTCTTCTTTTTCAATTTTTTCTGTTTTTTCTGTTTTTTCTGTTTTTTCTTCTGTTTGTTCTTCTGTTTCTTCTTCTGTTTCTTCTTCTTTAAGAAATATTTCTAATGTTTGTTTATAGGCTTCTTCAATATCCTTTCCTGTTTTTAAAAGTTCAACAAAATAATCAAGAACAGCAACAATTGGGTCTTTTTCTTTATCTTCTATATTTGTTTTAATCTTTTCTTCGTGAATTTTTTCTTGAATTTTAAGCTCTTCTGGTTCTTGGTTAAGTTCTATTGGTTCTTTTTCTGGCAAATGTCCTGGTGTTAATTGTGGTAAGTTTTGTGAAATTTTTTTAATAAAGTTTTTAACCTTTTCTTTTATGTTCATTTCTTTTTCCTTTTTTTAATTACAAGTTTACTGCCTTTTTTAATTTTTACAGTTATCTTTTCATCTTCATCGCCTTTTATAACTTCAACAATTTTTGATTTGCCAAATTTTTTAATCATTTTCCTCAATTTTATAAGTAAATTTACCTGATTTAGAGATTGAAGATAAAACATTTCTCAAATCAAAACCCCAATCTTTACAGAATTGTCTTAAATCTTCATCAAATAAATAAACTATTTCACCATCAATATTAACAACATAATCATTACCAGCTTTTTTAATTACTATCATTCCTGTTGAGAAAAGGAATTTTTTAGGTGTTGTTAATTTGTTATTAAGAATGTATCTGCACCTTCTAACTTTATTATTAAAAGCTTCAACTATCAATTTTTTGTTTCCTTTCTCAATAAAATAATAATTATCTTTCTTTTTAATAGTTGCTTCTTTTAAAAAACTGCTAATATCATACCCTGTTGTTCTATAAATATAACTTCCAATTTCATCAATAATCATTTCTTTTTCTTTTTCATTTATTTTTGAAGCCTTTTTCTCTAATTCTAATTCAGAAGTTAAACTTGTTTCACTCGGCTCCCACATTTGACGCCATAATTTTTCATTAGAAATATCCTCTGGTTGATACCAATCACATAAACCCATAATTATCTCTTTTGTATCCTGGTCTTCAAGATAATAATATTCTTTGCCACCTCTTATTGGGTCAAATATAATACCAATAATTTTATACCTTTTTTTTGGAAACTCCTTTGAATAAACAATATCTCCAACTTTAGGCGCTATTACTTTCATTTTTTGTTTTGTTTTGATTATTTTTTTCTTTTGTTATTTTAAACTGCTTATTTCCTAAAATAAGACCAATAACATCAATATTTTTGTTTTTTAACAATTTCTCAGCAGTTTCAATTTTTCTTTTTATACCACCTCTTGAAAAAAATACTAAATCTTCATCTTTTAATGTTGCTTCTTTTATTTTCATACCTTTTTTCTCAACCTGCTCTTTCAATTGCCGATAAAGTGAATCAAAAGGCGTTCCTTCCTCCTGTTTTAATTGTTGTTCAATAACTTTTGCATCCAAACCTAAAATATCTAATAAAGCTTTCATCGGCAACCTTCCTTCTCTAACAAATGAAGCAATAAGGTCTCTAACAGCAGCATCATCAAGTAAATTAGACTTATAACGCCAATCAAATTCTGGTACTATTAAATCTTCTGCTTCTTTTGTTGTTCTAACTCTATGCTCAAGTTCAGCTTTTGTTCTTCTATAAAAACCGTGATATAAAGAAACAGGAATAAAAATTTTCTCTTTTATTAAATCCTCTAATTGCGACCTAACTTGTATATACCTCATTAATAAGGCTCTTGTCGCTATTGAAGCATTAGCATATGTAGGTCCTTCTCCGTGTGTTAAAGCTTTGTTCAAAAACATTGCTGTTAAAATACGATTTTCAACCCAATCAAATTCAGCTGCTAATTGTGGAAGCTGACCAGAAGCACCAACAACTTCTAAATTAACCGCATAATGAGTAACCAAAGTGAACTTTGGCTGGTCTTCTGCCTCTCTTAATAATTCAGCAAAAGATTTTAATTTAGCTGCACTCGGTGGCATTTTCTCATTTCCAAGCTTCCAAATCTCTTTTGGAAAAATATGCCTATCAGCTATCGCATACTGACATTCCCTTAACTTATCCTCATATAATAAATCTTTTAAACATCTTAAAACAATTGACGTACCTCTTGGATTATAACGAGATTGTTTCCTCATTAACGGCATTAAATTGAAATTTGAAATTAAAATTGGTCTTCCTTCTTCAATTGATTCAATAATCTCTATTGGTATATTCTCTTTTAATCTTGCAAGCTCTGGCTCTGGCCTTTTAATAAACTCTTTTATTGCATCATCTGGAATAAGATAATAAACAAAACTTGATTCAAGTTCTTTACCAGTAACAAAAGGATGACCTTTAACCTCAACATATTCAGGCATAATTATCTCACCATCAACAAAACCACCAAAATCATCATCCCAAACAAGATAAACAAAACACTCACCTATCAGCCAATATTCTCTTAACATATCATAAATTAAAAGAAAAGCTCCCATCGTTTCAAGCATTTCCTCAAAGAATTGATGAACTTTTTGGTCTTCTATTCCTCTTAAAGCAAATCTTGATAAAGGCATTTGAGTATGAAAATCAATCGCATTGCCAATTAATGGGTGAAAAGTATCATAATACCTAATCCATTGATATAACGTCGCTCTATCAAAAGGTATATAATAATTTACAAAACTTAAAAGCGGACTTGACCACCTTGGCCTATAATATTCAAGACCTCTTGTTCCACCCCAATCAACATCTTTAACTGCTTTTTTTTCTATGCCTCCTACGTTTAATCTTGAAATATAAGGCACATAAGAACCTAATTTTAAAAGTTCATAATCTCTTAAATTTCTCTCTTCTCTTTTTTCTTTCATTTTTTACTCCTCTTTTAAGCTAAAAGAATATTATTACTTTCTGCCCATTCATAAAGATTATTTAAAAAATTATTGTTAAAATCATCAATTGTTTCAATTTCATCCGTATTACTAAATATAAAATCTAATTCAATCATTGAAATTTCACCACAATTTTCAATTATTTCATCTTTGTATTTATAAATTTCTTCTCTAATCAAATCAATTGTTTTAGAAATAGGTATTTCTGAAATAATATACTTTTTAATGTTTTTTATTATAATAGAAGGCTTTTTCTCACGATAAACTCTCTCAAACATTTACTAACTTAATGATTGTTTCAATAATGAAATAAAATTCTTTTTTAACCAATCTTCATCAAAATCAATTTTTGAAGAAATTTTCTTTATTGCTGAAACATATTTATTTTTCTTTTGCATTGTACCAAGAATTTTAATAACCACTGGATATTCACAAATTACTTCTTTTATAAGACTACTAATTTTAAGCATCAATTCAGGTTTTATTCTTGCTTTCTCTATTAATCTTTTAACAATTGCCTGAGCTACTTCAGGTTCAAGCAATATATCTTTTAAATATTCTTCAAAAATATCTTTTTCTTCTGGTTCGGGCGGAGGAACTGGCCTTTTAATATGTCTGAATTCAGGTTCTTCTAATTCTCTTTCATCTTTAATTTCTTCTTCTTCTTTTAATTCTTCTTCTTCTCTTAATTCTTCTTCTGCTTTTGTTGGTGGAACTTCTTCTTTTTCTATTTCCTCTTTAGCAATTTCTGGCTCATCCTGAGCAACCTTTTCTATCCAATATCCTTCTTTACCAAGAATTGTTTCTTCATCTACTATTTTATAATTTTTTCCATCAATCACAACAATTGAACCAAGTTTATAATCTCTTCCAATCTCATCTTTTTCAATAAATAAAACATCATCATCATAATCTGAATCAATTGGAATTGATGCTCTTGTTTTTTTAATCAAAGCATAATTACCAGGTGAAATTTCAACAATTTCATAAAATCTTTTTTGGTCAGGTGGTAGACTATCATACTTTCTTTTAACTTCTTCAAATGTATCAGCTTTTTTAACATACCTACTTTGATAAATCTTGTCCGCTTGATAAATCGCTTCTCTTTCATTTAATCCGTGCTCCAAAGTAAAATGACCAATAATCATTGCTTGATTTAAATTAATATCCTTACCACAAATTGAACATTTCACTTTTTCAGATTCAATAGCATAATTCCTTAAATCACTTGCTCTTTTTATATAAGCACCTGTATTAAAATTTCTTTTTGAAAAAAATTCTTCTAAATTTTCTAAAATGTTTTTATCTTCTGGTCTTTCACTAATATAAGGCATAAACTTTTTCTTTTATTTTTGTTTTTAAAATGTTTTTTAATCTAATTATCACAGGTATCATTTTATAAGTGGCGGGTGGAAAATAAATAAACTAAAAAGGAGGTTTTTATGCCTATCTTTATTCTAAAACCACCCGCCACATTCCCCTAATTAACGTCTTTCCAAAACAAATTTTCCGTTCTCTTTTTTAATCTTCCAAAGACTTCCTAAATTAATACTCTTTTTAATAGATTCAGGTGTAATCTCTTTTATTAAAACTTTTTCTAACATATCTTCAGCAATAATATCTTTATTTCTTTCAGTTACTATTTTTCCATCAAAAGATATTGATGTTCCAGCTTCTTTTTCAAGATAATTCAAAAGCTGAATACAAGCTAATTTCTCATTCCTTGCCGAAACTTTAAAACTTCTATCACCAAAAGAAATTAAATAATCTTTTACACCAAATGTATAAAGGAAAATATCAGGAATATCAATAGTTTCAATTAAACCATCTTTAAAAGTAGCTATAATTGGAAAAGTGCCTGTTAAACCTTCTTCTGTTGTAATATCAAACTCACCTTTTACTATTTCCGATTCTTCAATCTCTTTGTCTCTTGTTTTAACCCGCACTCTTATAAAACAATTTTTAATGCCTAAATCATCACAAATCTGCCTTATAGAATTCATAATCTGATTTTTTAAAATTGATAAATCCATTTTGTTTGCTTCTAATTCAACATCAACTTCACTAATAAATTCTTCGGCAATTTTTTCAATTGGATGCAAATTTTTTGTATCTGCTTTCACTTTAATTTGAAATTCATTTAATTGAGAACCTCTTTCTCTCACAACATTAAGTTTTAAAATCTCTTTTAATGCATCTTTTGTGTTTCTACTATAAATTCGGTTTTGAAAAGTTATTGTCTCATTCTCATCAAAAAGATAATCAACTAAATTATCAATCGCATTCTCAATTGAAGAACCTTTAACTAAAAATTCACCAAATTCAGGAATTTCAATTGAATATTCTGTTATACCATAAAATTTATCAATTTCTGGATGAAAAATTTCAGCTTGTTTTAAAAACAATTTGTCTTTTAATTCATATTCAACTCTAACTGGAAAACTTCCTTCTTTTGTCTTTATATCAAACATTGCACTCGCCTTATCTTCAAGCTTAATTTGAGATTTTGGTCTAATATCAATAACTTTTATGTTATACTTATTTAATTCATTCTTAATCAAAGAAGATAATTGAACAAAAACTGATTGCTTGTTTTTTTCCTCTTGTAATTGTTTATAAGTCTTTATTTTCATAATCTTTTTGTTTAATTAAAATACAATAACTTATTATTACAATTTCACAACTCTAAAACAATTTATAAATTATTTTTAAAATTATCTTCAATCATTTTATAAATATAATCAAAAATTTCGTCTTCATCAATTTCAATATCTAAATCATTCATTCTTATATAACTGATAACATCTTTTATTTGGCTATCTGTCAGTCTTGATTTATGAAGAATCTCACCAATATGTTCAGCAAAAATCGTATAAGCCGAACGAGCTAATTTTCTAACTTTTTCTTCAAAATCTTCTTGAGCTTGTTTTTTAATTTGCCTAAATGATTTCATTGTTGTTATTTAACTTCAACTAATTTCTCTTTATCAATAAATAATATAGGTTTGTTTTCACAATTAGGACAACATAAAACCTTTTTTTCATTTTCAAAATATTTCCAAATCCCATTTCTCACATCAAAAAGGGCACCACATAAAGGACAATAAGCACCAAAGAAAACAGGGCCTGGAATTACATAATATTTATTAAAAGTATGAAATTCAATTTTTACTTTCTCTTTCATCATTAAATGACAAGAGCTAAAAGCTCATTTATGTCTTCATCAATATCATTAATCGTTTCCACAAGAGAATTATATAAAGATTTAATAGTCGTAAAAATAGTTTTGAAGATTTCTTTAATCTCTTCCCAAATCGCTTTAATTTTGAAAACAGAAGTCCTTTCACGAAGAGGAAATATCTTAATTTTATTTATAAGTTGTTCTTGCACTTTTGTATTTTCCTCAATAAATCGTTCAACTTGTCTTTTAACTTTTGTATAAAGCTTTTCATCAATATTTTGAAGTATCTCAAAAACTTTTTCTAATATAGTTTCAGCATCAGGTCTTTCTTCAACCCTTTCAAGACTTTTTTTAACATATATCACCATATTTTTCCATCTTTGAAAAATTTCAGTAAAATCACCTAAACCTTTTACAATTTCACTTCCTAAATTATTCATTAACGAATGAAGTTCTATTGCTTCTTCTTTTAATGGCTTAACCGCTTCTTGATATTGCCTAAGCAATTCTTTTTGTCTTGATTTGTTTTCTTCAATTTTGTTTTGTAATTCAGCGATTTTATTAATGATTTTACCAATTTTATCATTAATTTCATTAATAACTATTGGCAAATCTAAACCCCTGGGCTTAATTTTGTAAACTTCAACTTCTGTCGGAGTTCCTTTTTCTGGTCTTTTTAATTCTTCTGGTCTTTTTGGCCTTTGAGCTAAAAGATTTATTGAACTTCTTTTAATTTCTTCCATATTTTTTTATTTATTAATTTTTAATATTTTTAAATTATTAATTAAAACAGATTTAACAACTCGCATATTTAATTCTTTTATTTTTTCCTTTTCATAAAAATATTTTTATTTAAATAATCGTTTAATTTTATACAATAACTGCCCAATCATCTCCAATATTTTTTTTAGGATTTTGTACTTTATGTTTTAAACTAAAATAACCTTCAATATTCTCTTTTTCAATAGTAAACATTGGATTAACAAATTTAGGTATAACTTTTCCAATTTCCATATCAATTTCAACAGCATATAATTCATCAATTAAATGAACAACTGCATCACAAATATCTTGCCTTCCAATAACTACTTTTGGTTTCTGTGTTCCTTTTGTTTTTAAGTTTCTAAATTGTTTTAAAAATTCTTGGCCATAAGAATCAGGAAGTGTTATTAAACCAGAATAAAGAATTGTCTTCGCCTTTGTGTAGTCATCAAAATTAAGATTTTTTCTTAACGTTCTTATTCCTTTTGAATTTAAATAAGCTTCAATTGTAGCAGCATTCCAATGGTCTAATCTAACAACTTTAATAGGAAAAATTTTAGCAAGCTCTTCCACTGTTTCTTGATAATTATTCATATCCACTGTTAAATCTTTTTCTTTATTTGGCGACCAAACAATTATTGAATCAACTATTATTTTTTTATCTTCTCTATGACCAATTGCCAAAACAGCTTCTGATTCTGTCTCACCCGCATCTAAAGCTATAACATATTCATAACCATAATTAATCTTTTCATAATCAATTCTAACTATATTTTTTCTAATTTTGTTAGAAAATTCATCAGAATAAATAATATCTTCTGTTTCAATAATATCTTTATTAAAAACAATATTTTTTAAAGGCGTTAAATATTGGCAAAAATCACCCAAAGAAGTAGTAACAATGCACATATATCTTCTTTTAAAATCTTCTGGATTTTTCATTGCCTGCTGATAATACTCTATTGGAACATCTACCATTTCTTCTGTCCTTTCATCAATTACAAATTTAAAAGTTTCACCAGAATAAAAATTTTTTGGCTTAACTTCCCAAGTACAATATTTACTTGCACAAATATCAGGCCTTTCACCTTTTATAGCTTTTATATATAATTTATAAGTAAAATCTTCATCTTCTCCTAAACGAGGAAAAGAAGTTATAAACCCAATATAAGGCAACTCTCTTGTTGATGTCGTTAATGTAGCATAAATTTTATCCGAATTTATTTTATGGTCTGGGTCTGTAAAACCAGATAACTCATCAGCAGCAAAAGCAATTATTGTTAAACCTTCCCATCTCTCATTCTGCGAAGGAACTGAAAGCAAATAAATGTTCTTCGGAAAAACAATTTCATTTGTTTTTATTTCTATTGTTTCTTTATTTTCTTCTTTTTTAATATATTTTCCTTGATAAAAAATATTATATTTGTTTTTAAACCAAGCACAATTTAATAGTCTATTAACTATTCGGTTATATAACCTTCCTGCCTGCTGTAATGATTGAGCAACAACAACAATATGCAATGGGTCTGTTTCAGCTATTTTAAAATATTTATGAGGCGATTTTATACATAACAAAATATAAGTAAGATATAAAATTGCAAGACTTACACAAGTTCCTTTTCCACTTCCCTTGCCCCAAAGCATAACACATTCACGATATTTGTTTTCAAAAGAAAAAATAAGTTTCGGATTTTTTCCTAAAAACCTTTCTAATTCTTTATATTGAATTTCTGATAATGGCGGGTGATTGCAAAAATCTTTTGATTCAACAAATTCTTTAAATAAAACAATTTCCTCTTCCCAATAATGCTCATTATTTATTGTATCATTTAATGCTTTTTCAAATAAATTTTTCCAATTCATTTTTTCATAAATATGAATTTATTTAAATAATCGTTTAAATTAAACAAAAATTGTTTAAAACAAATTTAAAATCCCTTTTATTTTAGATTATAAAGAGATTTTGTATTTAATTAATGATTTTATATTAACTCTAAAAAAACTCTTTTTATAATTTAATTTTAAATGAATAAACAAGGTTTTATTAAAATTAATTAATTTTCTTTTAAAACAGGAATAATTTCATAAGTTGCAAAGGCAATTATTTTTGCAAAAGGCTCACCTTTTCTAATTTTAATTGAAACATCAGAAAGCAAATTAATTATATTAACAAAAAAAGGATAATCTGACTTTATTGTAAAAAAAGATGGAAAAACAAAAATTTGAGGAAATAAAGGAATTATACCAAAAACAAGTTTTTCATCAGCTTCAAAAACAATATAAGTCATAATACGCTCAATTTCTTTTGGTGCAACTTCTATATCTTTTTCTGAAAGCAAATAAAAATCTTTTTTGTTGATTTTTTTATAAAGTTCTTTTAATTCATCATTTAAAACTTTATATTTAAGTTGATAAAATAAATAATTATTCATTTTGTTTTAATGCCTACCAAATTTCACTTTTTAGTTTTTTTATTAAAACTTTTTTCAATTAAAATGAATAATGTATTAGACTTAAATTTAATTGGAATAGTGTCAAAACCAACATAATCTTTAATATTTAACACTTGTGTGCTTATAAGACTTTCTGGTTTTGCATCATAAATGTTTTCATACCATTGTTCAATTTTAACAAACCTTGGTTGTGTTCTCCATTCATTTAAAGCCCAAATTGTAATGAAAATAAAAGTAGTATAAAGTAAAATTGTTAACAGTTCTTTTTTAGTTGTGCCCTTTTTTAAAAAAAGAAGAAAAATATTAATTATGCTTAAAATTAAAAAAATGTATAAAACAATAGAAACAAACATAATTCCTCCTTTTTTAAATTTGTTTTATTCATTCAATTCTAATATTAAAGTATCACCTTTAATTTTTTGTTTATATTCTTTTAAATTAAAAATTAATTTGTCTTTAGTTTTTAAATAAGAAAGAAATTGTTTAGAAATTTTATCACCTAATATTATTTTAACAAATTTTGGTTTAAAATTTGGGCATAAATCTTTAATTTGTTTTAAAAGAAAAACAATATTTTCAGTTGATTTTATTTGAAACAAAAGACTTAAATAACAAAACACAAAAACAATAAAAATTGCTATAATTATTTTTTCTTCAATTAATAGTATTTTTATTTTTTTAACTTTATAAATAAACAAAATCCATAAAAAGATTAATAAAAACAAAAGAAAAATGTAAAAAATTGAAAAAATTAAATTAAATATCATAATATTTCATTTAATAACTGATAATTCATAACCGCTAAATAAGCCTTTTTTGGTCTTTTCTTTTTATTTTTTACTAAAAAACCAAAATTTAAAAAGTATTTTTTTTCAATTATCCAGTTTTTATCAAATTCTCTAAAATCAAAATCTTCTTCAAAACAATTTAATAAAAATTTACCTTTAATATTTTTTAAAATTTCAATTAAATCTTTTCTATCCTTTTCTGTAAATTCAATCCTAAATTTATGTACACTTTTATAAGGCGGGTCTAAATAAAAAAAGGTGTTTTCAGAATCATATTTTTTTATTACATCTCTAAAATCCAAATTCTCAATAATTATATTTTTTAAACAATCTGCCATTTTATCTAAACTTTTATCAATAAATTCCTTAAAACTTAATGAAATAGAACGACGCTTATCAATAGATACACCAAAACCACTATATAAATCACCTGAAAAACTTGTTTTGACTGCATATAACCAAATTACTGCCTTCTCTATTTCATCATCTGGTAATTTGTTTTCTTTAACTAATTTTTTATATTTATTACTTAAAGAACGACTATATGGTAAATAATAAAGTCTTCTTTTCAATTCATTTTTATTATCTCTTAAAACCATAAAAAAATTAGTAATCAATTCATCTTTGTCATTCAAAACTTTTATTATTCCTTTTTCATCAAAATTTAATGAAACCCAACCGCCACCAGCAAATACATCAACAAAACATTTAAAATTTTTAGGAAATAAAGAATAAACCCAAGACAAACAACGAGATTTGCTACCAATATAAGCCACACCCAACTTCGTTTTCATATTATATGAACATTTTTTCCATAATTCATTATTAAAACATTATCTTCTTTTTTTATTATATGCCAATCTTTAAAAGCATTAAGAACATATTTATCATTTTTATAATTTATCATTATTTTCCCTTTAACCTTATGCGAAAGCTTAATAAAATCATCTAAATCCTCTTTTGTAAATGAATAATAAGGCAGAGCACAATAAAAAAAGGTGTTTTCAGAATCATATTTTTTTATTAAATTTCTAAAATCCAAATTCTCAATCACAATTTCTCTTAATTTTTCAACCATTTGAAACAATTTTTCATCAATTAATTTTTTACATTTTAAAATTTGATTTTCAATAGCTAAATGACTAAATTCTTTAAAATTATTAAAAAATTTTGTTTGTGTAAAATAAAAAAATAAAACAGCTTTTTCAACATCATCATTAATTAAATTGTTTGTTTCTAATATTTTAAAATATTGATTAAAATTTTTTTGATTAAAAAGCAAATAATAAAGTCTATCTTTTAATTCCTTTGGTTTATCTCTTAAAACTTTAAAAAAATTAATAACTAAATCTTTTCTATCATTTAAAATTTTAATAATTTTTCTTTTTTTAACACTTAATACTATTTGGGCATCAGTTGAAAACACATCAACTAAACAATTATAATTTAAAGGAAAATGTGAATAAATCCAATCTAAAAAATAAGATTTGTTATCTATATATCTAATTTCTAATTTTTCCATATTTTGAATTATTTTAAATTTTTATACATAAAAATTATAAAAAAATGTTTTAAACTCTTCAACACTCATTTTATCTAAAATCATTTTGAAAAACCTTATTAACAAAAGAAAAATCAAAAAGGCAAACCCATTTAAATCACCTGTGATTTTGTAAACTTTTTCAATGTCATCGGCAATCTGATTTTCACATAACATTTTTAATTCTTGTGAAGAATATACCTTTCTTTTTTTTAATTCTTGAATATACATTTCGTGAATTTTAGTAAAAGTTTTTAATAGATAATTAAAATCCGAAGAATTTAATATAAAAGTAGCAAATTTATCATAAACTTCTTTTCCATCTTTTAAATAATAAACATCTACAAAATCTTCTTTTGGTTTGATTTTTTCAAATTCTGCTATTTTTCCAAAAATATCAACATCATTTGTCATAGGAATTTCAGCAATAACCTTTTCTTCAAGTTTAATAAGCATTTTTTCTATTGGCTTTTCTTCATAAAGCTTCAATAAGTCATTTTCATAAACATTTAAAATAAAAAGAAGAGTCATAATACTTTCAATGTTAGTGTAATTGTTTTTTATAAATTCATCATAAATTTTAATGCCCAAATTTTTGATTTTTTCTTCCAACACTTCTTTTTTTATCTTTTCAATATCTTTATTTACTAAAAAAGGTAAAACAATTGCCATTTTTTCCTCCTTTTAAATAACATCTTCTTGAATTTTTCCAATGATTTTAATCATAAGCTTAATATCATTTTTCATTTCATCTTTTATTTTTTCTAAAATCCTTTCTTTTTCTTTAGTATCAATAATCGCTTTTGGCAATAAGTCAAAAACAAAATTCAATAGTTTTTGTTTATCTTTTAACAAGTTTAAGATTATTTCGTATAATTTCTCTTTTGAGTCTAATGAATCTTCAAATATATCATCTAATTCTTTAATCATTTCTATGAATTTCTCATTTTCATTTGAAATTTCTTTTTTGATTTCATCAGCAATTTTTTTAGCTTCTTCAAACTCACTTTTAGCACCAATTTCTAAAAAGATTTTAGAAGCCTCATTAAAACAATGAAGAGCCTTTGATTTATCATTTAATTTCTTATAAATCGTTCCTAAATTGTAAAAGATTACTGCTTTTTGTTCTTTATCATTAATTTCTTTTGTATATCTAAAAGCTTTTTCTAAATATGCCTCTGTTGTATTTTGTTCATCTAAATCATCCTTATTTTCTTCATCATCATAAGGAATTTCATCAATAGTTTTTAATGCTTTTTCAAGACACTCTAATGCTTTATTCAATTCATTTTTATCTTCATAAACCTTCGCAAGATTATTAAGAATTTTGATTTTATCTTCGTTTCTATTAAATAATTCAACAATATCCAATGCTTTTTTAAGACATTCTAATGCTTTATCTAATTCGCCTTTAGAATAATAAATTAAACCCATATTGCTATAAGTATGCGCTTTTTCTGGAATGTAATCAAATTGTATAATATTTAAAGCTTTTTCTAATAATTCTAATGCTTTATCAAATTCGCCTTCATCTTGATATAATGAAGCAAGATTATTTAATGTTCTTGCGACTTCAATTGGTTCGTTAATTTCTTCATTAATATCTACTGCCTTTTCTAAATAAATCAAAGCTTTATCAAATTCACCTTTATTTTTACATACTAAACCAAGATTGTTAAGAGTTCTTGCTTCTTCTTTTTTGTCTCCAATTTCAATATTATAATTTAAAGCTTCTGAAAATGCTTTAAATGCTTTATCAAATTCAGCTTTTTGAAGATAAAGAATACCAATAGTATTAAGAAGCATAGCTTTGTCTTTTTTATCCTCAATTTCATTATTAGCCAATGAAGTCTCTAAACATTTTATTATTTCGTCTAAATTTTGATTTTCTTTAAAAATCATTTTTTTGATTTTCATTTTAACCTCCTTTTATTTTTAAAAAATTCTTCTAAAAATCCATAAACTGATAAAATAAAAAGAATTGATGGAATAACCCAACTTAATATTTTTAAAACCATTAATTCAAAAGACATTTTTCCTCCTTTTTAGTTTTTATATTTTGGCGGAAGCAAGAACAAAAAATTAAATAAATATTGAAACATAATAAATAATCTTGCTTCCGCCGAGCCCAGACCCCATATTGTTTAATTAAATTAAATATTTGCATCTTTAAACTCCTTTAACCAATTATAACCAAACTCATCACATTGTATTTCTTCAAAATTATTAAGTTTAATTTGTTTTGAATCTATTAAATAATGACAAAATTCGTGAGCCAATAGAAAAATTATTATTTCATCTAAATTTTTAAGTTGATACGCACTATAAAGAAAATATAAAAAACAAGGATTATTTTTAATTGTCCATAAATTTTTGTTTTCACATTCTTTTTTCTTATAAGAACAATTTTCTTTTATATAACATTTTGGCGGAACTGATAAATAATAACCTTTAAAACCCATTTTTTCAATTTCATCATTAGTTGTTTTGTATTTAATTTCAATTCTTCTACCATCAATTTTATTAGATAAAATAAATTTCTTTATTAAAGAAGGCATCATATTTATAGAAATTAATTTTTTTAAAACAAACAAAGTATAATCTTTTAAATCATTATTATTAATAAATAAAATTATTTTTGGTATTATTTTTAAAAGTCCTTTTTCTTTATCATTTGCTATGCATTTTTTAAATAGACCTAATGATGAAAGATTTGTTTTTTTAATTTCTATTATTAAATTTTTTGTATTATAATTATTTGCTTTTTCTTTAAAAAACTTAATTGCCTTTAATCCAATTTTTTGTTCATTTCTGACTACCATTTCTTCTCCTTTCCAATCATTTCTTCTCCTCTATATAGTACTATACAAGAGTTTTAGGCCGAACGGAAATCAATTTTTTTAATTTAAAACAAAACATTATACAATCTCTTCTTTTTGTTTAATGTCTTTTATTATAAAATTATACATTTCATTATCAAGATTATTTACCAAACTACTTAATAAAGCATCAAAAATGCTATGAACTAAAAGAATTTTCTCAATATTTGTAAGCATATCACTTTTTATTAATTCAGAAACATAAAAAATAATAGATTTTATAAAAGGTATTTTACTTATTTCTAATGTTTTTGGTATATTAACAAATAAAATAGGATAAAAATAATTTTTAAATAAATCAAGCAAATCTATTGCTCTTCTAAATTTTAATAATAAAGTCCAATACTTATTTAATTTACCATCTACATAAACTTCACAATCCATTAATTCTTTATTATTTAAATTAATTAATTTTTCATTTATCTTATTTAAAATATCAATAGCAATATCTTTAGTTAAAGAGAATTCAAATAACACTTCATCTCCTTTTTTAACAACAACTTTATCTTGTAAACCTTCACTTTTAACAATTTCTTCAAAATATGATTTTTCAATAAAAGATAAAAATAGAATAGATGCAATACTAACAATTTCCATTGAAATGTTTCTTTCTTCAGCAATTTTTAAAACATCATCAAGAAACTTTTGCGCTTCTTTTATTTTTTCAGTAGGAACATCATTTAAAATTTTTTTAATAAGTAAAGTATGAATATATAAACCATAACTTGGCATTTTAATCTCCTTTTATATTAAAACAAATGTTTTTACCTTCTTTTAAACCAAAATATTTTTTTAAGTAAAATAAAAAGGCTTCTTGGAAACATTTAAAGGCTTCTTCATACTTTTTTAATTTAGCCAACGTTGTCCCTTTATTATATAAAATCTCAATGTTATTAGGATTTATTTTTAAGGCATCATCAAAATATTTTAATGCCTTTTCATAATATTCTAACTCCTTTTTATATTCACCAAGTTTGTAAAATATTACTCCTTTATTATTTAAAGCAAACACATTATTAGGGTTTATTCTTAATATTTTATCATAACATATCAATGCTTTTACGTATTTATTTTCTTCAAAGTATTCTTTGGCTTTTTTGAATAAATTATCAATTTTAAGTAAATCACCTGCCTTTTTTTTAAATTCTTTTTTTATTAACATTTTAACCTCCTTTTAAAAACTTTATCTTGCGGGCAGAGAAAAGAAAAAGGGGAAGGAAACAATGGCAACAAAACAGAATAAAACTCTGCCCGCATCATTTTACTCTTACTCAAATTTCTTTTTTGAATAATCTAACCTTTGACAGAAAAGTCTATTCCATATTGGTTTTGATATTGATGAAGAATAAATTGATTTTGATATTGGTGGAGAATAAATAGGTGGTTCACAATAAATATCTACACATTCATATTCATTTGAAATAAATGATAACACCTTTGCACGTTTAAAATACTCTATTGCTTCCTCATAATAACCAAGTTGTCCAAGCACAGCACCTTTACTATTTAAAAGGTAAGGATTATTCGGCTCTATTTTTAGAGCCTCATCATAATACTTCAACGCCTTTTTATATTCACCAAGTTCATAAAGCACTGCTCCTTTGTTATTTAAAGCCTCAACATCATTCGGCTCCATTTTTAAAATAGTATCAAAACACTTCAACGCCTCTTTATACTCACCAAGTTTAAAATGCATCAATCCCTTGTTATTTAAAGCACTAATAGAATTAGGATATATTTTTAAAATCTCATTATAATATTCAAGGGCTTTTTCGTATCTTTCTTCTTTTGAACATTCCAATGCTTTTTTAAATAAATCAAGAATTTTTT
>CALIVE010000029.1 GCA_938048445.1 Minisyncoccota bacterium
AATTTTGGGACATATCTATCATTTCAATTTAATTCATCAATTATGCCAAGATCAAATTAAAAAGTTGCCATACTATTCTCGATTCCCTCTTACTGAAGGATTTGCTCTCTTAGTTGAAGATTTTATTTTTGAAAAATTTTCCCAAAAAGAAACTTCGAATTATTTCAATAACTTGATTATCGGCGATTTAGACAAAGAATTGATGTTTATTTATTATAAATATCGCCTCTTGCGTTATCTGAGAGCAATTTTTGAAAACCAGGATTATTTTGAGCATAAAAATCCTTATTCAGTGATAAAAGATTTAAGCAGAAAATTTGGTTTTGAAGAAAATTTTCTTAAAGAAGATTTATTATCCTTTTTAATTACGCCTGGTTATGCTTCAACTTATATTGGCGGTTATAAAATTTTAAAAAAGTTAGGATTATTTGAAGAAGAGTCTTTTCGAAAACAAATAGGTAAATTAGGTTTTGAATTTATCAGCGAAATTTAAAAATGGATAATCAAATAATCAGTAAAACTTCAAAACTATCTGAAACCTTACAAACCTTAATCTCTTTTAAAACTATTTCTAATAATTTTCAAGAAAATCAAAGAGCAATTGATTGGATTAAGGAAGAAATTAGGGGTCTTTCGTTATTTATAAAAGAATTTAATTTTAACCAACATCCATCTTTATTTGTTGCAACTCAAAAAACTAAAAAGCCGAAATTATTATTAGCTGCTCACCTTGATGTTGTTCCTGCTTCAGATGAGATGTTTAAATTAAAAATTAAGGGCTGGAAGATTTTTGGAAGAGGAGTATATGATATGAAATTTGCGATTGCTTGTTATCTTCAAATTTTAAAAGATTTAGGTCAGGATTTAAAAAGATATGATTTTGGGATATTAATAACTACTGATGAAGAAATCGGAGGATTAAATGGAACAAAAAAATTTTTAGAAAATGGTTATAGCGGAAGAATAGTCTTTTTACCTGATGGTGGTAAAGATTGGAATTTTGAAGAAAAAGCAAAGGGAGTTCTACATCTTTTAATTGAAGCAAGAGGGAAATCAATTCATGGTTCAAGGCCTTGGGAGGGCGAAAATGCTATTGAAACACTTTTTCAGTTTTTAAACAATGTTAAAGGAAAATTTCCGAAAGAACCTTGTAAGGATAAAAGACATTGGCATACAACTTTAAATATTGGAAAAATTGAAGGAGGAGTAGCAACTAATCAAGTTCCAGATTTTGCTCGAGCGTGGGTAGATATCCGTTTTCCTCCTGAAGTTAAAATTAAAAAAATAAAATCAATATTAAAATCATCTAAAAATAAATTTAAAAATAAAATTAAAATCGTAGAATTGATTTACGGTTCACCTTATAGAGTTAATAAAAATAACAAAGCAATTCAAATCTTCTCTAAGATAGCTTTTGAGAAATTTAAAATTAAAACAGGTTTTATTTCTTCTCATGGCACCTCTGATGCGCGTTTTTTTGCTCAATATAAAATTCCTGTAATCTTAATTAGACCTAAAGGAGGAGGACATCATTCAGAAAAAGAATGGATTAATAGAGAGGATTTAGAGAAGTTTTATGTTGTTTTGAAAAATTTTGTCCAAGAAATAGCTAAAAATTAATATAATTAAATAATGAAAAACAAAATAGTTTTAAATTTTCTCTCTGAATTAATTTCTATTCCTTCAATTTCAACTCAAAAAGAAAGATTTAAAGAAATATTAAAAACTGCTAATTTTTTGAAAAATAAATTTCTATCCTTAGGATTTAAGGTTAAATTAATTCAAATAAAAAACTCACCACCTTTAGTTTTAGCATACAAATTTGCTGGAGGTCCCAAAACAATTGGTATTTATGGTCATTATGATGTCCAACCTGAAGACCCGGTTGATGAACGGAAAACTCCTCCATTTAGACTGACAGTTAAAGATGGAAAAATTTATGGAAGAGGAGTTGCTGACAATAAAGGACATATTGTTCAAAATATTTTTGCGGTTGAAAATTTGATTAAAGAAAATAACCTTAGAAATAATATTGTCTTTTTAATTGAAGGCGAAGAAGAATCAGCAAGCTCAAATTTCGAAAAATATATTTTAAAGGTAAAAGATATTCTCTCTAAAGTTGATGTCTTTTATTTAACTGATGTAGGGATGATAAAAAAGAATACTCCAACAATTTATTATGCTTTAAGAGGAATTGTTTATTTTGAACTGAAGGTAAAGATTGGTGAATATGATCTCCATTCAGGAAGTTATGGTAATTTAGCTTTGAATCCTGTTCAATTTTTAGCTAATTTATTTTCAAAAATGAAAGATTTAAGAACTGGCAAAATTTTGATCCCTGGATTTTATAAAGATCTGAGAAAAATATCTTTTCAAGAAAGAAAAATCCTAAAAAGAGCACTGTTGACAGAAAAAGAAATTTTAAAAGAAACAAAATTATATTTTATTTATCCAATTGATAAAAAAGAACCCTCTCTTTCAACTAAAATTCATCCTTCAATGGATATTAATGGTATTATTTCTGGTTATACTGGAGAGGGAGCAAAAACAATTATTCCTAAGGAGGCAACTGTTAAATTTTCTTTTCGTTTAGTTGAATATCAAAAACCAGAAAAGATTATTAAATTAGTTGAAAAATTTATAAAAAATCACATTCCCAAAGGGATGAAATACGAATTGAAAATTCTTGGAAGTGCATCTCCATTTTATACTCCAATTGAAAATGAATACATAATTAAAACTAAAGAAATTCTTGAAAAATTCTTTAAACAAAAAGTTGTTTTCGATCGAGTTGGCGCTTCAATTCCTTCAGCAGAAATTTTACAAAGAATATTTAAAAAGCCAATAATTTTAACAGGTTTTGTTTTGCCAGATTGTAATATTCATGCACCGAATGAAAATTTTGATGAAGAAATGTTTTGGAAAGGAATTGAAGCCTTGAAGTTAATTTATTCATTAATTTAATTGCTATTTTTGAAATAGGGAATTATAATTAAAATATATTCAAAATGAATATTTTTTATATTAATGGAAAATTTGTTCCTGAAAGTCAAGCAAAAATTTCAGTATTTGATTTGGGTTTTTTAAGAGGTTATGCAGTTTTTGATTTCTTAAGAACTTATAACCAAAAACCATTTTATTTAGAAGATCATTTGAAAAGACTCTTAAACTCAGCCAAACTTATTGGGTTAAAACATAACTATAATTTAGAAAAATTAAAAGAAATAGTTATTAAAACTGTACAAAAAAACATCAAAGCCAATCCGCAGAAAGTTGATTTCAATATCAGAATATATTTAACTGGTGGAATTTCTAAAGATTTTATCTCTCCAGGCAAACCTAATTTAATTATTCTTATAACTTCAGTCAAAGAATTGGATGAGAAATTTTATCAAAAAGGAGTAAAGTTAATTACTAAAGTTTCAGAAAGAATTATTCCTCAGGCAAAAACAACCATTTATACCGAAGGAATTAAATTTTTACAAGAAGCAAAAAGAAAAGGAGCAATTGAAGTTTTGTTAATTAGCAGAAAAGGAAAAATTTTGGAATGCACAACATCTAATTTCTTTGCTGTTATTGGTAGAAAATTAATAACTCCTCCAATAGAAAATATTTTAGTGGGAATAACTCGAAAAATTGTTATTAATTTAGCTAAGAAATTAGAAATTTCTGTAATTGAAAGAGATATTGATATTAAAGAAATTAAAAAATTTGAGGAAGCCTTTATCACTGCTACAAATAAAGAAATATTACCTGTTATTCAGATTGACCGAATTAAAATAGGTAGAGGAAAAGTTGGAGGGATAACAAAAATTTTGATGAATGAATTTAAGAAATTAAAAGAAAAATTATAATAAGCTTGAATAAACCAAAAATGAAAGAACAGCTAAAAAAACAAATATTAATAAACCCTTCAGATATAGAATCTATAAAAAAATTAATGAATGAAATAAAAAAAAGTAATACAATTAATGAAAAAGAGATAGAAGACCTTTCTCAAACACTTTCAGAATGCATAGAACTACTTCACAAAAAATTTTTAAGAAATAAAAAAACAAAACAAATAAAAGGAAAATCTGAAAAAGAAAAATTAATCCAAAAATTAATCTATCTTAAAAAATTGCTTTATGAAAAAATTTTACCAGAAAATCAAGAATTTAATGAAAAATTTAAAGAGATTTTTGATCAATTAAGAGAAAAATTCCAAGATACTTATACACATTATCTTACTTATCATATACTTGCTGGAAGCACATTCTACAAAGAAGATATTCAATATTTTGATTTTCCTGGTGAAGATTCTTTAATAAGAAAAATTTTGGCACTTATACAAGAGATGCAAATAAATCACAATCTTAATCTAAAAAATAATTGAACTAAAAATTAAGATTAGAATTAGAAGTATAACTATTATAAAGATAAAAACATTCTTTTTTGTTTGTTGATTTCTTTCAATTTCTTTTAATTTTTCTTTGTAATAATCCCTATCCTGTAAGCCCATTTTTGTGATTTTAAATAAAATTCAGTCTATAATTATAAAATGAAAAAATTTTTGTAAATCAACTATCTATGGAACAATTTTTGAAACAAAAAACTTCTTATCTCATAAGAGTTAATTGAAAAATTTAAAGAAAAGTTTGGAATTGAAATAATTGCTCAAGCTTTTAAACCCATTGTTAGCTTTCGTATTAAAGATTTTATCTTAAAACATAATCAAGTGGCTTATATTGGTTCAAGTTTGGTAGATCAAATAAGTGTCAAATTATTAAAAAATCTTGCTATAATATTTGAGTAAAATGAAATATGTTTTAGGGACATTTTTGTTAATTGGAGTAATTATTTTTAGTATTTTTTCATTTTCTAAATCTAAAGTTTTAATTATTAATTCTTCATCAAATCATCTTGAGGTAAATGTTTCTGATATCTTTCAGAAAGAAGAGATAAAGCCAAAAATTTGTGAGCCAAGGGTTTTTGAGGTTAATTTAAGTAAAAATTTAATCTATTTTTTTGAAAATTGTAAATTGAAAGAAACAATCCCTATAGCTTATCAAGCTCCAGAAGGAAAATGGTATCAAACACCAACAGGATATTATCGAGTTGGTATAAAAAAAGAAAAACATATTTCTTCTTTGTTCCCTGTTTATATGAACTATGCTGTGCAATTATATG
>CALIVE010000030.1 GCA_938048445.1 Minisyncoccota bacterium
GCGCATCTTTTAGCAGCATCGGCATTAAAGATTGATTCGAAAGCAAAATTTGGTGTTGGTCCTGTTATTGAAAACGGTTTTTATTACGATATTTTATTTTCAAAGAAAATAGATGAAAGTATTTTAGAAAGATTGGAAAAAATTATGAAAGAATTAATTCAGGAAAATATTAAGTTTGAAAAAAAGGAAATTTCTCTAAGTTCTGCAAAAAAATTATTTAAAAAATTAAATCAGCCATTTAAAATCGAACTTTTAAATGACCTGCAAAAATATGGAACAACTGATTATGATGAGATAATTGAAATTAAAACTAAAAAGAAAAAACCAAAAAAAATTAAAAAAGTCACTATTTATAAATCAGGCGATTTTATTGATTTATGTGAAGGTGGTCATATAAAAAGAAGCGGAGAGATTCCTTTAGATGGATTTAAATTAGTAAAAATTGCTGGAGCTTATTGGCGAGGTGATGAAAAAAATCCAATGCTGACAAGAATTTATGGAATTGCTTTTGAAACTAAAGAAGAATTAGAAAATTTTCTTAAACTTCAAGAAGAAATAGAAAAAAGAGATCATCGAAAATTAGGAGAAGAATTACAATTATTTACTACTAATCCTCTCGTTGGAGCTGGTCTAATTTTATGGCTTCCTAAAGGTGGGATAATTAGGCAGGTTATCCAAGATTTTATTATTGAAACCTATAGAAATAATGGCTATCAATTAGTTTTTACTCCCCATATTGCTAAAGAAACTTTGTTTGAAACTTCGGGGCATTTAAGTTTTTATAAAGAAAATATGTACTCACCTCTTGATATAGAAAATGAAAAATATTATTTAAAACCAATGAATTGTCCTTTTCATTTGATGATTTATAAAAGTTCTTCTAAAAGCTATCGAGATTTACCAATAAGATATGCTGAATTGGGAACAGTTTATAGATATGAAAGATCTGGAACTTTATCAGGTTTAACTCGCGTTCGAGGATTTACTCAAGATGACGGTCATATTTTATGCACTCCATCTCAATTAGAAGATGAAATTCTAAATTGCGTTAAATTAGTTAAATTTGTCTTAGAGAAATTTGGATTTAAAAATTTTGATGTTGAAATAAGTATTTGGGATCCTACAAAGAAAAAGGATTATCTTGGAAGTCCAAAAGATTGGAATTTTGCTATTCAATCATTAAAAAAAGCTGTTGAAAAGATAGGTTGGGAATACAAAATTATTAAAGGAGAAGCAGCTTTTTATGGTCCTAAAATCGACATTAAAGTAAAAGATGTTTTAAATAGAAGCTGGCAAATTTCAACAATTCAATTAGATTTCAATTTACCAAAAAGGTTTAATATTACTTATATGGACAAGGATGGAAAAGAAAAAGTTCCCTTTATGATTCATAGAGCTCTGCTTGGTTCAATCGAAAGATTTTTTGGTTTATTAATTGAAAATTATGGAGGAGATTTCCCATTGTGGTTAGCTCCAATTCAGATAGTTATTTTGCCGATTAATGAAAAGCATATTAAATATGCAGAAGATATTTATTTACAACTAAAAGAAAATTTCCGAATCGAGGTTTGGGAACCTGATGAAACTTTATCAAAGAGAATTTTAAAAGCTGAGAAGGAAAAAATTCCTTATATGGTAATACTTGGCGATAGGGAAATGGAAAATAAAAATATTTCGGTAAGAAAGCACAAAATTGGAGATTTAGGAAATATGAGTTTAAAAAAATTCAAAGAAATTCTGTTTTCTGAGCTTTAAATTAGTCGGGGCGCCGGGAATCGAACCCGGGACCTCTGGCCCCCCATGCCAGCGCACTACCACTGTGCTACACCCCGATTTTTAAATTTTAAATCATTTTTTAAAGAAAATTAAAAAAATAAGAGTTAAAATTATGCTCAAAATAATTGAAGTCGTAATTGGTATAAAAACAAAGTAGTTCTCTCCTTTTATTATAATATCTCCAGGTAAAGGAAAAATTTTAAATTTAAAACAAACTTTAAGAAAAACTCCTATTAAGAAAATTAAAATTCCTACAAAAATTAGTAAATTATCAATTTTCATTTTTCAAAAACTCTCTAACTATTTTTAATAATTCCTTCTTATTTTTAAACCAATTAACTTCTTTAATTTTATTCAATTCCCTTAATTGTTTTTTAGCAAATCTTCTAATATCTTTATAGCATTTTTCAATCGCTGTGTCTAAGTCAATTTCACCATTAACATATTTTCCAAACCATTCATATTCTAAACCAAAGCTGATTATTCTTTGAAAACTCAGTCCTATTTTTCTTAATTTTTTGATTTCTAAAATTATCTTTTTACTTCTTTTTATTAATCTTTTATAAATTTTTTTCTCTAATTTATCAAAATCTACATAAGGAGCAACAATCAAAACCTTATATTTAGGTTGCTTAAGAAGCTTAGGAACTTTACCTAATTTTAAAGCTATCTCTAAAGCTCTTATTAATCTTCTTTTATTTTCTTTTTGAATTTCTAAAGCTCGTTGGGGATCAAGTTCTTTAAGTTTATTAAAGAGAGTTTCATTATCAAGTTTTTCTAATTCTTTTCTTAATTTGTAATCAGGTTTAACATTTGGCAAAATCCACCCTTCTTTTAAAGCTTTTAAGTATAAGATTGTACCTCCGCATAAAATGGGGATTTTATTTTTCCTATAAATTTTCTTAATAACTCTATCAACATCTTTTAACCATTTTCCTAAGGAATAATTTCTTTTAGGATGAGCAATAGATAAAAGATGATGGGGCACTATTTTTTCTTCAACCTTTGTAATTTTCCCACTTCCTGCATCTAAATATTTATAGACTTGTCTTGAATCAGCATTTATTATTTCTCCATCAATCTTTTTTGCTAACCAGATAGCAGACTCTGATTTTCCTGAAGCTGTTGGACCAGTTATAAAAATTACCTTTTTCATTTAAAAAATTATAAAAATGGTTTATAATAGCTTTTGATGATTACCTTAGATGATTTTAATAAATTGGATTTAAGGATAGGTAAAATAGAAAATGCTGAAAAAATCGAAGGGACTAATCTAATTAAATTAACTGTTAATTTAGGAGAAGTTAAAAAAACAATCGTTGCTGGGATTGGCAAAAAATATAGCGTTGAAGAACTATTAGGACAGCTTATAGTTGTTGTTAACAATTTAGAGCCTAAGGAAATTCGTGGAATAAAAAGCGAAGGAATGCTTTTAGCAGTTGATTCTGAGGAAGGTCCTGTTTTGATTGTTCCCTTAGAACAAGTTATTCCTGGAAGTAAAGTTAAGTAATCATTTTTCTAATATATATTCAGCAACAACTAATTCTAAAGGCAAGGTTAAAATAGGAGGATCCTTTTTTAAATTCACTTCTGCTTCATAAAACATTCTTATTAATTTTTTAATGGTTTCTAAATCTAAATTTTGAGCTAAATTTAAAATAGAATTTAATGATTCTTCATCATATTCTTTGGCAAGCTGATATTTCCAAACAGGCAATGTTTTTATTACTAATAAATCCCTTAAAATTTTTAAAATTCCTTTAGTAAAAACAAGCAAATCATAACCATTTTCATAAATTTCATGGATTTTTTTTATTGATTCTTCAAACTCTTTTTTGATTAATCTTTCCAAAAACAATAATATTTCTTTATTGCTTAATTTTCCTAAAAAGTTCTCTACATATTCAGCATCGATAATTTTGTGAGGATTTAAAGAAAGCATTAGTTTTTCAAGTAAGGTTTCAGCATCTCTTAAGGCTCCACCGGACTCTTCAGCTATGAGATACAACGCTTCATCTGTTGCTTGAAATCCTTCGTTTTCCACGATTTCTTTTAATTTTTTTACAATATCTTTCAAAGGTATTCTTCGAAAATCAAATCTTTGCACTCTTGATAGAATTGTTGGAGGGATTTTCTCAGGTTCAGTCGTAGCTAAGATAAAAATCGTATGGGGCGGAGGTTCTTCTAAGGTTTTAAGAAGAGCATTAAATGCTGGTTCAGTAAGCATATGTGCTTCATCGATTACAAAAACTTTATATTTTCCTTGGATAGGACGAAAACCAATATGTTCTTTAATGTTTCTAATTTCATCAATCCCTCTATTTGAAGCAGCATCTAATTCGATTAAATCTAAAAATTTCCAATTATTAACTGCTTCACAATTGACACAATAATTGCAAGGTTCATAATCGTTTTGTTCAAGATTAAGACAATTTAAAGCTTTAGCAAAAATCCTTGCTGTTGATGTTTTTCCTGTACCTCTTTGTCCAGCAAAAAGATAAGCATGCGGTAATTTCTCCTTATTTTTCAAGAAATTTTTTAAAATTTTCACAATAATATCCTGTCCAACTATTTCTTTAAAATTCTTAGGTCTATACTTTTGATAAATCATTATATTTTAGTAATAATTTTTTAACTCAAGAACAATATTATGATTTTTAAGTCTTTCTAAGGCTTTAAGTTCGAGCTGTCTTACTCTTTCTCGAGTAATGCCAAAAATTTTGCCAATTTCTTCTAATGTATGAACAATTCCATCTTCTAAGCCATATCTGAGCATTATAATCCTTTTCTCTTTTGGTGGTAAATCTTCAATTGCTTCTAAAAGCCGTTTTTTTAATATTTCAATACTTGCCTCTCGAGTGGGTGATAAAGAAGCCTCATCTTTGATTAATTCTTTTAGCTCTGTTTCTCCTTCACCAATTGGTTTTTCTAAGGAAGTAACATCATAAGCTAATTTAAGAAGTTTATGGACTTTTCTTTCCGGAATTTTACACTCTTGAGCTAATTCTTCAGGAGTAGGTTCTCGTCCTAATTCTTCCATTAATCTTTTTTTGACTTTATTCAAACGATAAAGTTGTTCAATTATATGAACTGGCAATCTTACTGTTCGAGCATAATCAGCCATAGCTCTGGTTATAGCTTGTCTAATCCACCAAGTTGCATAAGTTGAAAGCTTGAATCCCTTACGATAATCGAATCGATCAATAGCTTTAACAAGTCCAAGGGTTCCCTCTTGAACTAAATCCATAAATGATAATTTTTTACTCCTACCATAATATTTTTTAGCAATACTAAATACTAATCTTAAATTTGACTTGATTAATCTCTCACGCGCATTTTCATCTCCTTGAGCTGCTCTTTTGGCCAATTCTTTTTCCTCTTCAGGAGTTAATAGTGGTATTTTATTAATTTCTTTAAGATATTGTTGGATTTGAGGAGAAATTTCCTCCTCAGAGAGTTTTTCAATTTCTTTTTGAATATTCTCTTCATCAAGTTCTTCATTTAATGCCCATAATTCTCCACTACTTTTAATTTCTATCCCAGCCAAATCTAACTCTTCAGCGATTTTTTCTAATAATTCAATGTTATCTTCAATTTTAGGGAATAAATCTAAAATCTCTTTTTCAGTAACAAAACCGGTTTTTTTACCTTTTTTTATCAAAACCTTAAGCTTTGATAAAAACCCCTTGGGAGTTCTTTTTTTCTTTTTTTCTTTAGGTTTTTTAATCTTTCTTTTTTTAGGCATTTTTTTCCAATGTTTTTAATTTCTCTATATAAAATTTTACCTCTTTTAAAAATGGTTCCAAATTTTTTATTTCCAAATTTTTAACAAGCACATCAAAAGAGTTAATTTTTTCTCGATAGTATTCTTTCAAAATTTCCCTTTTTATAATAGCCAATTCTCTTTCCAAGTCTTTATAATTAGTCTTTTCATAAATCATTCTCAAATTAATGATTTCTTGTTTATCTTTATTATTAAAGAGGTTTTCCAGATAATCACTTAACTCACCTTCAAGCTCAATTTTTAAGCTTTCAATTTCATCTGTCCGTTCAATTAGTAAGCTAAGAGCCACAAATCTTTCAATTAAATCATAAATTCTTTTTGGAGATATTTCTAAGAGATTTTCTTCTGTTTCATAAGTTACAATTGGTTGTAATTTATTTAACTCATTTAAAAGAAATTGCTCTTTTATTGAGAGAATTTCTGAAAGCTTTGATAAATAAAATGAAACGGATACTGAATCCAAATACTTCAAAAAAGGTAAAATTAAATTTAAGACAATTTTTTTATTATTTAAATCATTAAGGTCATAATTATTTTGAGCATATTCAAAAAGGTAATCTAAAAAGTTTTTTTCTCTTAAATTTGTTATAGAATTATTTTTTTCAAAAAAATCAGCTAAATCTTTATAGCCTTCAAAGATAAGTTTATAGATCTCGAAACCAAAACTTAATGCTAAAAGTCCTGCTTTTATAGATGCTTTAAATCCAGCTTCGTCATTGTCAAAAGCTAAGACAAGTCTATTTGTATATTTTTTTAAAAGATTAAGTTGTTCTTTGGTTAAGGCTGATCCTGAAACAGCAACAATATTTTTTAAATCATTTTGATAGGCGAGAAGAAAATCAAATTGTCCTTCAACTAAAACAACCTTCCTTTCTTTTTGAATATATTCCTTTGTATAAACCAAACCATAAACAAAATTGGATTTTTTAAAGAGAATGGTATCAGGAGTATTTAAATATTTTGGAGCCTTTTCTTTTTCAGGAAATATTCTTCCAGTAAAGCCGATAATTTTTGTCGAAGTATCAATTAAGGGGAACATTATTCTTGATTGGAATTTATCTTCTTTTTTTTCATTAATTAATCCAACTTTCTCTAAATCTTCTAAAGAATAACCTAAATTGAAACAATAATCTCTTAAATGGCTTCCTTCTTTAGCATAACCTAAGTCAAAATAATCAATAGTGTCATTTTTTAAGCCTCTCTTTAGTAAATAATCTTGGACCTCTTTAATTTCTTTCAGATTTTTTTTATAATAATTTAGGGCAATTTTGTTTAATTCCAAAAGCTTTTTAATTAATTGGGTATCTTTTTCTAGGGTTTCTTTTGAAGAAATTTCTATACCTAATTTTTCTGCTAACTGTCTAATAGCTTGTTTGAACTCTAAGTTTTCTATTTTCATATAAAAAGTAATAACATCACCGACAGCTCCACAACCAAAACATTTAAATATCTGTCTTTCCGGAGAAACAAAAAAAGATGGATTTTTTTCTTGATGGAATGGACAAAGACCACGGTAATAACTTCCAACCTTTTTAAGTTCAACATAATTTCCTACAAAATCAACAATATCCAATCTTTCTTTAATTTCTTGTAAAATTTTATTATCCATCACTTCCATTATATTAAAAAATCTGTTAAAATTTAAAAATGGAAAAAATTAAAACAAAATTACAAGAAAAAGAAGAAATAGAAATTGATGCCAAAAATAAACCCTTAGGCAGATTGGCGACTTTAATAGCCTATTATTTACAAGGTAAGCATAAGCCAAATTATGCTCCTTATATCGATTTTCCTGTTTATGTAAAAATCAAAAATTGGAATAATATAGTTTTTACTGGTAAGAAATTTGATACAAAATATATTTACAAGCATACCGGTTATTTAGGTCACTTGAGAAAATATTCTTTGAAAGAATTATGGAAAAAAGATCCACTAAAGGTTATTCAAAAAGCAGTTTCTGGAATGCTCCCCAAAAATAAATTAAGAAAAAGAAGATTAAAAAGAATTATTTTAGAATAAAATGGAAAAACAAATCGATGAACAATTAAAGGAAGAAATAGAAGAAGGACAATTGAAGGAAGATATAGCAGAGATTAAAGAAGAGGAAAATTTGGAAATTTTAAATGAAGTTGATTTGGAGGAAAAAACTAAAAAGCAAGAAGTTATTGAAGCACCTAAGATAGGCAATGGTAAATACATTGAAGGAATCGGAAGGCGTAAAGAAGCTGTAGCAAGAGTCAGAATATGGGATAACAATACTTCAGAAACCCTCCCAATTTATGTTAATGGACGATTGTATACTAATTATTTTCCAGCTCTATATTTACAAAAAACAGTTGATGCTCCGTTAAGAAAATTGAGATTATTAAATCAATATTTAGTAACAGTTCAAGCAAAAGGAGGCGGGCTTCATGGACAAGCTGATGCAATAAAATTAGGTTTAGCAAGGGCATTAGTAAAATTAAACCCTGAGTGGAGACCAAAACTTAAAAAAGCTGGCTTCCTTACGAGAGATTCTCGTGAAATCGAAAGGAAGAAATATGGCTTGAAAAAGGCGAGAAAAGCTCCTCAATGGCATAAAAGATAATGAAAATAGATCTGACTTTATTTTCAATATTACTTATTTTAACTTTTTTAGGTTTATATACTTTTTATGGAATTTATTTAGTTTTAAGCGCCAAAGATCATTCTCAATATGGTAATCTATTTTTGAAATTTTTATTAGGAAATATCTTTTTGCCTTATATAATATTTTTTATTTTTTCTCTTTTAACTTGGAAAACAATTAAAAAAATTACTCTCCCTCTTTTTATTTTTTCTTTGATTTTTACAATCCTTGCTTTTTTACCTTTCTTTCAACTTCCTAATCAACCAACAGCGCGTTGGTTTTATTTCCAAAATATTTCTTTTCAACCAACAGAATTTCTCAAAATTTCAACTTTACTATTAATGGCTTTTTTAATAAATTTGATAAAGCGTAATAAGGATTATTTTTTTATCAGTTTATTTATTTTAGGATTTTGTGGATTTTTAATTTATAAACAACCGGCTTTGACTAATTTAATAATTTTTATCCTTGCAATCGTTGGTGGATTTTTGGGAGTAAAATTTTCTTTTAGAAATGTCTTAATAGTTGGGATTTTAATTGTAATAATTTTTCTTGTCGGCTTAACCCAGGAATTTAGATTGAAAAGAGTTTTAGGTATTTTAAGTGGCGATGAAATAAATATTGCTTTTCAATTAAGACAAACAAGATTAGCAATCAGTTCGGGAGGATTGTTTGGTAAAGGAATCGGTAATTCTGAATTCAAATTAATTGGAGTACCTCTAATGATGACAGATTCAATTTTTGCAATTTTTGCTGAAGAAACAGGGTTCATAGGTTCTTTAATTTTAATATCATTATTTTTGAGTCTAATTTTTTATATATTTAATTTAGGCAGAAAGGTAAATAATGAAGAAAAAAAGTTTTTTGCATATGGATTTGGCACAATGATTTCTGTTCAAGTTTTTATCCATATAGCCTCCAATACAATTTTAACTACTGGAGTTCCATTACCATTTTTTAGTTATGGTCCATCAAATATTATCGCTTTAATGATTGGTTTCGGCATTATAAATAGCTTAAAATATTCTTAAACAATGGAAGAAGTAAGAATCTGTTTAACCGGTGGAGGTACAGGAGGGCATCTTTTCCCTTTAATAAATGTTGCCAAAGCTTTAAAAAAAGAATTTGAAATCAAAGGTTGGGATTATGAATTTTTCTATTTAGGTGCAAAACCTTTTATGGAAGAAATTTTAGAAAAAGAAGGCATTCAAGTTATTATAATTCCTTCAGCGAAATGGAGAAGATATTTTGATATTAAAAATTTTTTAGATATTCTTAAATTCCCTTTTGGCTTTTTAAAAGCCCTTTTTGTTCTTTTTATAAAAATGCCCAATTTTGTTTTTTCTAAGGGAGGTTATGGTACCTTAGAAGTTGTTTTAGCTGCTTGGTTTTTAAGAATTCCTGTTATTATCCATGAATCTGATTCAATTCCTGGGATAAGTAATAAAATTGCAGGAAAATTTGCAAAAAGAGTAGCTGTTAATTTCCAAAAGGCAATGAAATACTTTAATCCTAAAAAAACTGCATTGATTGGACAACCATTGGATCCAGATTTTGATGAAATTTATCCAAGTGAAGAAGATTACAAAAAATGGAACTTAGATAAAAATCTTCCTCTAATTTTGGTTTTAGGTGGATCTCAAGGTTCTTTAAAAATTAATGAAACTATTATATTTTCTCTTGATACGCTTTTAAAATTAGGTCAAGTCGTTCATCAATTAGGTCCTAAGCTTTACCGGGAATATAGTCAAATTGCTTCTGGATTTATATTAGAAAATATTCCAACAAAAAAGATATATTATCATCCGGTAGATTTTATCGAACATCAAGATTTAATTAAACTTCTTAAAATGTCTACTTTAATTATTGCTAGAGCTGGAGCAGGTACAATCTTTGAAATAGCTGCAGTTGGTAAACCTTCAATTTTAATTCCTTTACCAGAAACAACAGGAGGTAGGCACCAAATTGAAAATGCTTATGAATATTCCCAGGCAGGAGCTTGTATTGTGATTGAAGAAAAAAATTTTACTCCACCTATATTTAGCAGTGTTGTTAAAAAAGTAATGCATGATGAAAAATTAAGAGAAGAAATGAGCAAGCATGCTTTAGAATTTTCGAAAAAAGATGCAACCAAAATTTTAGCTACCGAATTAATGTTATTAATATCAGAAGAATGAAAGAAATTCTTGATGACTACTTATATAATTTAGCCTTAGTTATTTTAATTTGGATAATTTATATTTTCGATTATATTTTGATTAAAGAACCTCAAATTGTATTTTTGTTTCATTTCTATCCTGAAGAGTTTTATCTTCTTCCTCGGAATACTATTTTTATTTTTCCTATTGCTTTTTCTTTTACAATCTTATATAATTTATTTTTGGGGAAATTAGGAGTTAAAAAGGATTTTGTCAATAAATTAAACACCATAATTTTCTTTTTAGCTCTTATGGCTGGAGTTTACTTTTTTTTGATTAATTATTAAGACGAAAATGTTAGCAGTCATTGAGGTAGGAGGAAAGCAATACTTAGTTAAAGAAGGTAGTCGAATAATAACTGATAAGTTGAATAAGAAACCGAATGAGGAGGTAAATTTTGATAAAGTTTTACTTTTGGCAAAAAATAACGAAATAAAAATTGGCCAACCTTATATTGAAAATTGTATAGTTAAGGGAAAGATTTTAAGAAATATTAAGAAAAAGATATTAATAATAAAATTCAAGCCAAAGACACGTTATCGAAAGAAAAAAGGATATAAGCACTATTTTGATGAAATTTTAATTGAAGAGCTAAAAGTTCATTAATTTATAATTTATTTTAGAAGCTCCCGTAGCTCAATTGGTAGAGCAGGGGCCTCTTAAGCCCAAGGTTGCAGGTTCGAGTCCTGCCGGGAGCAATTATGCGGTGGGCGTAGCTCAACTGGTTAGAGCGGAGGCCTGTGGAGCCTCAGGTTGCGGGTTCAAATCCCGTCGCCCACCCATCTGTGAAATATCTTTTGAATAAATTTTTTGATTGTTTATATAATTACTTTTGCACAGTATATCTCATTCTAGATATAGCTTTCTCATTCTTGTTTAAGACTTTAATCAAAGCACTAAAACTTGGGGTTTTAAAGTTTAAGATAGTTGATGTTCCTATACCTTCATCAAAAGACCAATAACCTACTAATCCTGAATGAGGTGAAGGTAATTTTAAATTATTTCCTACTTCATATAAAATAGGTCTAATGAAGCAGTAGATTTTTTGCTTTTGGGCCCGAATTTATATTATTTCTTCAAAAAATAATAAAATAGTTCCCAGTACATTCGCAGTGTTCTTTTTAAACCCTGTCTAAATCCATATTTTTTTATCTTATGAACATTTCTAACACCCTTCATTTTTACATACTTCATTTTTAAATTTAGCTCTCTTATTCTGTCATTAAGTAAATTTTCGACATTATAATCACTGTTTTTTAATTTTTTAATAAAATCCTTATCATCAAAGATAAATTTTTTTACTGTTCGAAGACCAGAATATTTATTTGCTACAAAAGGAATATTCGAACCAATGGTCATTTCAACTTCATTATTAAGGACGGGTTTTACTAATCTATATAAGTTTTCATAATTCAGACCACGTAAATCAGCATCAACTAATAAAATAATATCTCCTTGAGCATATTTTAAACCTTCAACAATAGCTCCGCCTTTGCCTAAATTCTTTTCTAATCTTATAACCTTTACTTCTAAGGATTCAGCAATCTCAGCTGTTTTATCTGTTGAACCATCAGAAATTACAATTATTTCATCTACAAAATTACAAGTTTTTACTACTTCAATCACATCTTTTATATACTTTTCTTCGTTATAAGCAGGTATAAGACAACTTATCATTTTTAAAATTATAGTTTAAAATTTTTTTTAATGAAGGTAAAATACGTTTGGTTGAATGGAAAATTTATTAGGTGGGAAAAAGCCAATGTTCATCTTTTAACTCACGCCCTTCATTACGGATCTGGAGTTTTTGAAGGAATAAGATTTTATAAGGTTAAAAATGGCTCTGCTATTTTTAGATTAAATGACCATTTAATTCGTCTTTTCAATTCAGCTAAAGCTTTAAAAATTAAAATACCTTATTCAAAAACTGAGCTTAAAAAAGCTACTATCGATTTAATAAAACTGAACAAAATCGAAGAAGGGTATCTTCGACCAATAGTTTTTTACAGCTTCGGAACTATAGGTTTGAATCCTCTTAAGAATAAAATCGAAGTAGGGATTTTAGCAATCCCTTTTGGTAAGTATCTATCAGGTCCAATTAGAGTAAAAATTTCTAAATTTTTAAGATTACACCCTAAATCAGTTATTCATTCAGCTAAAGTTTGTGGTTATTATATCAATTCTATATTTGCTCTTTTAGATGCTAAAGAAAACGGATTTGACGAAGCAATTTTGTTAGATTATCGAGGATTTATAGCTGAAGGTTCGGGAGAGAATGTTTTCATTGTTAAAAATAAAATTCTTTATACTCCTAAAACTGACTCTATTTTACCTGGAATTACGCGAGATACTGTTTTTAAAATTGCAGAACTTTTGAAAATAAAAATTAAAGAAAAAGATATTTCTATAGAAGAATTCAAAAATGCTGATGAAATATTTTTAACAGGTACAGCTGCAGAGATTATTCCAGTTATTCAAGTTGATAATAAATTAATTAATAAAGGGAAGATTGGAGAGATAACTTTAAAAATTCAGGAAATTTATAGTAAACTTGTGAGAGGAGAAATTAAAAAATTTTATCATTGGCTTACTCTTGTTAAAAAATAATGAAAATTAAAATAGGAATTCAGGGGATTAAAGGTTCTTTTTCTTATTTGGCTAGTAAAAAATTTTTTGGTAGTAAAGAGATTAATTTTGAAGAATTTAACAATTTTAAAAGAATCTTTGAAGCTTTAGAAAACAAGGAGATTGATTACGGAGTGATACCAATCGAAAATTCAATTGCTGGTTCAGTTTATGAAAATTATGATTACCTTAATAAATTTAATGTTAAAATTTGTGGAGAAGTATTTTTAAAAATTGAACATTTTCTTTTAGGATTAAAAACTACATTACCTAAGAAATTACATTTAAAACTTTTAAGAAAAATTTATTCCCATCCTAAAGCTTTAGAGCAATGTCAAAAATTTTTTGAGAAATATTCTTATCTTGAAAAAATTGCCTATTTTGATACTGCTACAGCTGCGAAATTTGTAGCCGAAGCGAATGATTTAACTTTAGGAGCTATTGCAAGTAGAGAGTGCCAAAAACTTTATAATTTGAGAATCTTGAAAGAAAATATTGAAGATTTTAAAAATAATTACACGAGATTTTTAATTATTTGTAATGCACAAAAATATAAACCTCCCAAGAATTTCAATAAATGCTCACTTATTTTTATTTTACCTCATAAGCCAGGTAGTTTATATCGAGCTTTAGAAGTTTTTGCTAAAAACAATATCAATCTTACCAAAATAGAATCAAGACCCATTCCTCAAAAGCCATTTGAATATTTTTTCTTTTTAGATTTTGAATTTCCCGAAAATCTTAGAAAAAACCTTGAAAAAATTTTAAAAGAATTCAAGAAAAAAACTTTAATGATTAAATTATTAGGGTTTTATAAATCGGCAAAAATTTGATGAAAAAAGATATTTTAATCTTGAGAGAAAAGATTGATAAGTTGGATAAAAAAATTGTTAAATATTTAGAAGAAAGGATAAAAATTACTGAAAAAATTTTAGATTTAAAAACAAAACTTCATCTTCCCATTACTGATAAAAAACGCGAAGAAGAAATTATTAATAAATTAAGGTTATTAATACATAATCCAATTTTAAAAGATTCATTAGAAGAAATTTATGAGTCAATTTTTACCCTTTCTAAGAAGAATTTCCTTTTACAAAAAAATAAATTATTTAAATTTAAAAAAGTTGGTATTATAGGTTTAGGAGTTATTGGTGGTTCGATTGCGAAGGCAATTAAATTTATTTCACCAGATGTCGAAATTTATTCTTTAGAAAGGAAAGATAAAGACATTGAATTAGCATTAAAAGAAAAAACGATCGATAAAACTCTTCCATTAGGTGAATTGGTAAATAAGTCTGAATTGATTATTATAGCAACACCTATTGATTCAATCATTCCTATAGCTGAAGAGATTGCTAATTCATATCAAGGAGGATGCAAAATAATAATCGATGTTGGAAGTGTAAAAGAGAAGATTGTCAAAAAATTTGAAAAGTTGAATAAGGAAAATTTAGATTTTATAGGAACCCACCCTATGGCTGGTTCTGAAAAATCTGGCTTTAAACATGCAAAAGTTGATTTATTTTTACATAATCCTTGGATTATAACCCCACATAAATTGAATAGAAAAGAGAATATTAAAAAAATCAAGGAATTAATAATAAATTTAGGGAGTTTTCCTATATTAACGGATGCCAAAACTCATGACTTAATCGTTGCTCGGATTTCTCATTTAGTTTTTCTTGTTTCAAAATTATTATTTATTTATGCTTATGAGACAAATAAAAAATGGTTGAAATTTGCAGGTACTGGGTTTAAGACTACAACAAGACTTACAAGCGCAAATCCTTTAATGCATTCTCAAATTTTTATAAATAATTATCAAAATATTAAAAAAGAATTTGAACTTTTCATACAATTTATTCAAAAAAATAAAATTTCTCCAGAAAATTGTTTAAATATTTTTAAAAAGTATAAAAAGATAAGGGATAGACTGTTTGAAAGAAAGTTTTAATTTCTTTATCCACATTAAGAGAACTTGACAAACAAAATTTGAATATATATAAATTTAAATCAAGGTAGAATTAATTTTGCTTTGGAAATGGCTAACAGAAAAAACAAAAAATTTTTAAAAATAAATAGATTTTTCACAAAAGAAGGTATTCATCCTTACGAAGAAGTTAAATGGGTTAAAAAAACAGCAGAAATCCCTGGTTCAGGATTTAAATTAGAAAATGTCGAATTTCCAGATTTTTATAGCCAAAATGCCGTTAATATTATTGCTTCAAAATATTTTAAGGTAAATCGAGGGAAACAAGAGACTTCTTTAAAAGAGCTTATTGATAGGGTTGTTAAAACATTTAAAAAATGGGGCTTAGAACAGGGTTATTTTGATGAAAAGGGAGCAGAAATTTACGAACACGAGCTGACTTATATTTTACTCCATCAATTAGCAGCTTTTAATTCTCCAGTTTGGTTTAATATTGGCGTTGAAGGAAGGAAACAACAAGCCTCGGCGTGCTTCGTTCTTGATGTTGAAGATAATATGGAATCAATTTTGGATTGGATAAAAACTGAGGGAATGATTTTTAAAGGAGGTTCTGGTGCTGGAGTTAATCTTTCTAAATTAAGAGCTAAAGGAGAACCGCTTTCAACTGGTGGTGTTTCTTCAGGGGTAATTTCTTTTATGAGAGCTGCTGATGCTGTTGCGGGAAGTATAAAATGTGTTCATGAGGATACCGAGATAATTACTAAAAATGGAGTTAAGAAAATAAAAGATATTCAAAAGGAAGATGAGGTTTTAACAAGATTTGGTTTTCAAAAAGTTGCTGGTGTTTATTATACAGGTAAGAAAGAACTTAAAAAAATTACAACTGATCTCGGAATTGAAATAATTGCTTCATCGGAGCATAAATTTTTAGTAAGAACAAAAGATGGTCAAGAAATATGGAAAGAAATTAAAGATTTAGAAAATTCAGATTTTTTGATTCTTGATTTATCCCCTAAAATTTACGGAAATTATCAAAAATTAGAAAAAATCTCTTTACAACATCATAACGAAAAACCTATTAAAATGCCAGATATTTTAGATGAGAAAATGGCTGAATGGTTAGGTCTTTTATTTGGGGATGGAAATATTACCGAAAACGAAGATTATAGATTTTGTTATGTTGGTTTTCAAGTAGATGCCCGCGATAAGGATTTAATTAGATACATTCAAAAACTCTCCTATGAACTTTTTGGAGTTCACTCTTTTATTCGTTTAAGAAAAGATAAAAATGATAATTCGGTAAGCATTAGAATTGCTTCCAAACCTCTTATAAGATTTCTTAAAATTAATGGTCTTTATAAGGATAAAAACGATAAAATTAGAGTTCCTGAAAAAATTAAAAACTCACCTCTATCAGTAAGAGCAGCCTTTTTAAGAGGTTATTTTGAAAGCGATGGAACAATAACTCTTGAAAAACCCTACCCGCAATGTTCAAGCATTAATAAAAATTTCATAGATGATATCCAAGCACTTTTAATTTCATTAGGAATTTTGAATAAAAAATTCAAATCATCTTCACGGAAAAACAGTCTTGGGCACAAACCCCTTTATAGAATTATTGTCACTTCTTATTATGGAATCAAAAGATTTTATGATTTAGTCAATTTTATTTCCCAAAGGAAAAGAAAAAAATTTAGCGAAGGAATAAAAAAGTTAGAAACAAGACCATTTGAACAAAGTTGGATTCTTCCTTATTTTGAAAACAATTTTGAGCATCTTTATTCTACTCTTGATAATGATTATAAGTATTTCTTTAGAAGGGCTACCTCAAAATACTTTCGAGAAAATGTCGGAAAAACTAATTTCAATAGATTTCGAGCTAATATCCTTTTAGAAAGGTTTGATTTCTTAAAAAATACCTTTATAGAAAAACTTGCTTGTCAAGATATTTATTATGAAAAAATTAAAAAAATTGAAAATTATGGTGTTTTTAATGCCTATGATATTTTTGTTCCTGGTGTTAATGAATATTTGATTAACGGTATAGTAACTCATAATTCTGGTGGTACAACACGTAGGGCAGCAAAGATGGTAATTTTAAATGTTGATCATCCTGAAATTATGGACTTTATCAGAGTTAAAGCTGATGAAGAAAATAAAATTCGAGCTTTAATGGAGGCTGGTTATGATATGACTGATATGAATCATCCTTTATGGCAAAATATTTTCTTTCAAAATGCTAATAATTCAATAAGAGTTACTGATGAATTTATGAGAGCTGTTTTGGAAGATAAAGAATGGAAAACTTATAATCGAACTGATGGTAAAGTAAATAAAGTTTATAAGGCTAAAGATATTTTATGGGAAGCAGCTAAAGCTGCTTGGGAATGCGGTGACCCTGGTATTCAATTTCATGACACTATCAATAAATGGCATACTTGTAAAAATTCTGGAGAAATTGTAGCTACTAATCCATGTGTAACCGGAGACACTTTAGTGGCTACCAAAGAAGGATGGCGTAGAATTAAGGATTTAGTAGGCAAAAATCCAGAGATTGTAAATCCTAATGGGATTAAAAAAGCTATTAAAGTTTGGCAAACAGGAATTAAACCTGTTTATAGAATAATCACTCGCTGCGGTTATGAACTTAAAGCTACATCTGATCATCCAATTTATGTTGAAGGCAAAGGAGATGTTTTGGTTAAAGATTTGCAAAAAGGAGATAGGGTTGTTCTTAAAGGCGCTGGCTGGGGTAAGGAGAG
>CALIVE010000031.1 GCA_938048445.1 Minisyncoccota bacterium
TCGAACAAAATTTTGATGACTATGAAATAGTTGTTGTTAATAATGGTGATGAAAAAGTAGAAGATATTATTGAAAAAAATAAAAAAAATCGAGAAGTAAAATTAATTAACTATAATGAAAAAAGATCGCCAGCAGTTTCAGCAAATATTGGCATAAAAAATTCTCACGGAGAATGGATTTGCTTTTTAGACGATGATGACGAACTTCTTCCTTATTATCTGGAAGAATTGAACAAAAATATAGAACCTAATGATAATTGGTTGTTGATAACGGGAATTTTAAAAAAGGGAAATAAAGAGAAGGTATTTATACTTAAAGAACTTTCAAAAAATAAAATAGTTCTCGATCCTTTTAAGCTTTTGTTTAAAATGGATTATATCTATAAATGGGCTAACATAATTAGAAGAGAAATTTATGAAAATTTAGGTTATTTTGATGAAAATTTACCTGTGGCAGAAGATATAGATTTTACATGGAGGTTATCATTGAATGGTTATAAATTCAAATTTATAGAAAAACCGCTGTATTTTTATCAATATTCCGTACTTCGAAGAAAAATGGGGAAAAATATCCAAGCTTATACTATTATGCATAAAAAATTTAAGAATTTATTGATAAAAGATAGACAAATTTATGCAAAGTTTTATTATAATTTAGGATGGTTTTATCTCCGCCTTAAAGAAGATAAAAAAGCTTATAGGTATTTTAAAAAATCATTCTTTCTAAAGCCGGGGTTTAAATCATTTATAAGAATACTTGAAACAAAACTTGAGCTTAACAAGAAATTTAATTTTGAAAAATTTCTTAACAAAATAACAGGCAGGTTTTGGTTATTAGAAGATTAGAATGAAAAAAATTCTAATCAATTTTCTTTATTGGGGTGAAAGAGAAACAGGGCTTTATAGATCTGGTTATAATATTATTAAAAACCTTGCTGAAATTTCAGAAGAAAAATTATTTTGTATTACTAACTACTATAATGATTTAAATTTCCAAAATTTAGAAATAATACCGAAGAATTTGAAATTTAAAAAACCTGTTTTTAAAACCATTGAGTCTCAATTTTACTTATTGAACATAATAAAAAAAATTAATCCTGATATTATTTTTAATCCTTTCCATTATGGAGTTATTTTAAAAAAAGTAAATCAAGTAACTATTATTTATGATTTAATTCATATAACAATATTCAGAGCAAGAAAATCTTCATATTTCTATCATCGATTTATCTTGAGAAAATTACTAAATAATTGTAGATTCATATTAACGCCATCCCATGCTACTAAAAATGATTTAATGAATTTTTTTAAAATCAATGAAGAAAAAATAAAAGTTTTATATTTAGGTATCGAAGAAAAATTCCAAAATTTAAACTTACCTAAGGAAAATTTCTTCTTAATTGTCAATCCAACTTTTCCATATAAAAATGTAGATTATATAATCAAAATTTGGAGAAAATTCAATATTGAAGAAAAATTAATAATTGTAGGTTATACAACGAAATGTATTAAGTATAGGAATTATCTAAAAAATTTAGTTAAAAAGTTAAACCTTCAAGACAAAGTTTCCTTTTTAGGTAGAGTAAGCGATGAAGAATTGATTGAACTTTACAATAAAGCAAGAGGATTGATATCAGCTTCTTTAAAAGAAGGATTCAATTTAACACCCTTGGAAGCTTTGGCATGTGGTACGCCTGTTATCTTATCTGATATTCCTGTTCATAAAGAAATCTATGGAGAGATTGGGATATTTTTTGATTTAAATAATGAGGAAAGTTTTATAAATGCGTTAGCTCAAGTCAAAAAGTTAAATAATGGTGATTTTGAAAAAAGAAGGACTGAGTTTTTAAGAAAATTTAGTTGGCAGAAAACAGCTGAAGAAATTTATAAAATAATTAAAGAATGTATCAGAGGGTAGGGAAGAGAATTTTCGACTTAATTTTAGGGCTTTTATTATTGCCATTTTTTACAATTTTAATCTTATTTTTATCTTTTTATGTTATCTTAGTTGATGGCTGGCCACCCTTTTATATTTCCCGAAGAGTAGGAGAAAATAGGAAAGTTTTTGGAATGTATAAAATTAGAACAATGAAACGTGACTCTGAAAAAATCCTTAGTGAACTTTTAAAAGAAGAGGGGTTTCAAAAATTATGGAAGAAATATCAAAAATTAAAGCCTGATCCAAGATTAATAAAAGGAGGATTATTCATTCGAAGGCATTCTTTAGATGAATTGCCACAAATTTTTAATATATTAAAAGGAGAAATGTCTTTTGTCGGACCAAGGCCTCATCCAGAAAATGAAGTTGATGATAGTTTCCCCAATGAGATATTTAGTGTTAAACCCGGTTTAACAGGTCTTTGGCAAGTTTCAGGTAGAAATGATTTGTCTTTAGAAGAAAAAATAAAACTTGATCTCAAGTACATTCAAAACATAAATTTTTTAACTGATCTACAAATCCTTATAAAAACAATTAAAGAGGTAATATTCCCTAAAGGTGCGTATTAAACTATGTTTAAAATTTTCTTTACTTCGGGATCAATATCTGTAGTGAAATAATTTTTCAATTCTTCTGGTTTAACCCATCTTACCTCCTCAATTTCATCAACTTCTTCAATCTCCTGAACAGGCTCATCCTGCTCAAGTTCACATAAAAAATAAGCAATCATTACAAAAGAATCGGGGTGGATTCTTAAATGAATTTGTCTCAATGGTTTTACTTTATAGCCTGTTTCGACTAAAATTTCTTTAACAACTCTTTCCTCTCTTGTTTCATTTGGTTCTATTTTCCCACCAGGAAATGCCCAAATAAATTCTTTTCCTGTTTCAGTAATTTCTGGTTTTTTTCTTTTTATTATTAAGACTTCTCCCTTTTTATTTAAAACTATTCCGACAACCACAAAGTTATTCATTAAAAAATTTTATTATATTTTATTTAAAAACAATTAATTTATCTTTTTCTCTTAAAGTTTTAGTTTTAAATTCTTGACATAAAATTTCCATTTTACTCATTATCCTTTCTCGATCTTCATCTTCTGCCAAATTTACTCGAAAATCTTTTATAATAACAGGATATAATTCAAAAATAGCGGTGGAAGTCTGCGTTTCGTCTGCGGTTGTCTGCGTATAAACAAAAATAAAACTCTCATCATTTCTTTCAATTTCATCAACTGCATAGTCATCAATAAAATCTCCTACACTATATAAAATAAACTTCTCTTTATAAACTTCAATACCTCTAAAAATGTGTGGTGAGTGACCAAAAATTAAGTCAGCTCCGATCTCAATAAATTTATGAGCAAAAATAATATGCTCTTTTAATGGTTTATAACCCCAATTAGGCCCCCAATGAGCTGAGACAATTAAATAATCAACAAGCTTTTTAGTTTCTTTAATGAGATTTTTCAAATAATCTACATTCTTTCCTTTCTCTGTTAATTCAACATAAAATATCCCTGGCTTATTTTTTTCTGCAGACCAAGCTGGTTCATTGTCAGTAAAAGCTATAAACCCTATTTTCTTATTTTTAACTTCTAAGATAACAGGCTGAGAAGCTTCTTCTAAATTTTTGCCTGCTCCAGCGTAATAAATTTTATTGTCTTTCAGGATATTCAACATCTCAAACATTGCCTCATAACCATAATCTAAAGTATGATTATTTGCTAAGGAAACTATATTAATATTAGCAACCTTCAAAACCTCAATATTTTTAGCATCACTGCGAAAATGAAAAACTTTTGGAGTAATTGACCACGGTTCACCTTTATCAGAAATCACGCATTCTAAATTACAAATTCTTAAATCTGCTTGCTGAAAGATAGGCAAAGTATTACCCCAAACATACTCGGGATTTTTTATCTTCAAAATTTCATTTACCAATCTTCCAATCATTACATCGCCAACAAATAAAATCTTCATTAAAATATTTTATAATTACTTTTAAGAATTAATGGAGTTTGAAGAAGTAATAAAAAATAGAAAATCAATTAGAAAATTTAAAGATAATGGAATTTCTGACGAATTAATTTATAAACTTATTGAATTAGCTAATCTTTCACCTTCTGCAGGTAATCTCCAAGCTCGGAGTGTAATAATTGTAAAAAATGAAGAGATTAAAAAAGAAATTGCTAAAATCTGTTATGAACAAGACTTTATATCAAAAGCTCCAGTGGTTTTTGTAGTATTCGCTAATTTAGACGAATCCGCAGAAAGATATGGAGAGAGAGGTAAAAATTTATACGCCCTTCAAGATGCCACAATTTTCACTTCTTACTTGCAATTAATTGCCACTAATTATGGCCTAAGCTCATGTTGGGTTGGTGCATTTGATGAAAATGCTTTAAAAAAATTATTCAACATAAAGGAAAATTTAAAACCAATTGCTGTTTTACCCATAGGATATTCAGCTGAAGAAAAGAAAAGACCACCGAGAAAATCAATTAAAGAACTAATTATAAGAGAAATTTAAATTTAATCTTCTTTATTTTCAATTTATGAGATTTCAGGAAAGGGTTCTAAAAATAGTAAAGAATATTCCTGAAGGAAAATTTTTAACCTATAAACAAGTTGCTAAATTAGCAGGTAAGCCAAAAGCGTATCGAATTGTTGCTAATATTTTATCTAAAAATAGAAATCCAGACATTCCTTGCCATCGGATTATTAAAAATGATTATACTATTGGTGGATATTTAGGTTCTTATAAAAATTCATGGAAAAAACTTGCATTACTTTTAAAAGAAGGAGTTATTGCAGTTATGCCAACTGATACGATTTATGGAATTTGTGGAAGTGCGTTAAAGAAGGAAGTTGTTGAAAGAATTTATAAATTAAGAAAAAGATCCCCTCATAAACCAATGATTATTTTAATTTCAGATTTTGACGATTTGAAAATTTTTGGGGTTAATGGAGACGCAGACTACCGCAGACTATACGCGGACAATCGCAGACGAGACGTAGACTTCCGCACACTATACGCAGACGAATATAAACAGAACGCAGACTATCGCAGACGAGACGCAGGTTTAACCCAGATAACCGCAGACACACAGATAAGCAGAAAAATGGAAATTTTAAGAAAAATTTGGCCTGGAAAAGTTTCAGTAATTTTAGAAATGAAAAGATATTTTAGAAAATTTGAATATCTTCATCGTGGCACAAAAACTTTGGCTTTTCGATTACCTAAACCAAAATGGTTAAGAAATATTTTAAAAATTTCAGGTCCATTAGTTGCGCCTTCAGCAAATTGGGAAGGTTATGAGCCAGCAAAAACAATTAATGAAGCTAAGAAATATTTTGGAAATAAAGTTGTTTATTATGATAAGGGAGAAATTAAAGGACAACCATCAACTTTAATCAAACTAA
>CALIVE010000032.1 GCA_938048445.1 Minisyncoccota bacterium
CTGGTAAATGGATTGATTTATTTCATTTAGAAAAAGAATTTGGTATTGAGAAAATAAGAGAAATAGTTGAAGAAATAGTTGATGCAGGAGATTTTTATAAATCTCGTGATATAGTTTTAAAAACTGATTTAAAGAAAGACAGAGAATGGCTTAAAGAGCAGGTTCAAAAAATGGTTAATAAAAAGAGTTTTTATTGGGCTCTTGAATGGATTAGGACATTTAAATTAGAAAAAGAGTTTGATGTTAAAGGACAAATTGAAGAATTAATAAATCAAGAAAAATTTGATGAAGCTCGTTCTTTTATTAAAGAATTTGGTTTGGATAGAAATATAGATTGGCTCAAAGAGCAGATTAAAAAAATATACAATATGGGTGAAATTGGGATAGCTCGTGAATGGATTATAAAATTTGATTTAAAATCAGAGCTTAAAGATTTATTATGAAGCAGGAAGATTTAATTAAATTAGTAAAGCACATTGAAATACCGATAGATATTGTTAAACAAAGTGAAATGTTAAAGAATGAGTATTTACATACTTATATTTTAGAACTTTCTAATGTTAGGCCAGATGAATCGCTTTTTTTAATTAAAAAATATGATTTAGAAAAAGAATTTGATATTAAAAAAATTATAGGAAAACTTGTTAATAAAGGTAATTATATAGCATTTGAAATTTGGGTTGAAGAACTTGGTTTAGATAAAGATAAAAAATGGCTTAAAAACCAAATTCAAAAAATAATTAATAAAAAAGAATTATTTAGTGCGCTTTCTTTGATTAACACTTTTAATTTAAAAGATAAATTTAATGTTAAAGAATTAATTGAAAATTGTTTTGATTATTTAGAAAAATATGATTATGATATTTTTTCTATTATTGAATGGATTAAAAGTTTTGGTTTAGATGAAGACAAAGAATGGCTTAAAAAGTTGGTTCAGAAAATAATTGATAAGGATGAATTATTAAATAAAACTTTAATAATGATTAAAAGTTTTGGTTTAAAAGAAGAATTTGACATTAAAGAATTAATAGAAATAAAAATTAAAGAAAAGGATTTTAATAAAGCCTATTTTTGGATTAGAGAGTTTGGTTTAGACAAAGACAAAGAATGGCTTAAAGAACAAATTAATACAATAATTTCTTATATTTATAAAGAAAAAGAGATAAATAAATCAGAAAAATTAGAATATGTTAATTATGTTTTTCGTTGGATTAAATCTTTTGATTTAGAAGAAGAGTTTGATATTAAAGAATTGGTTGAAAAATTAATTATTAAAGAAAGATTTGTTACAAATATTAGTTGGATTAAATATTATGATTTGGATAAAGACAGAAAATGGCTTAAAGAGCAGGTTCAAAAAATGATTAATATGCGTGATTTTGAATATGCTTATGATTTTATTAATTATTTTAATTTATATAGAGACAAAAAATGGCTTAAAGAACAAATTCAGAAAATAATTAATGAAGAAAGAAGTGATGTGGCGTTGTTTTTTATTTATAAATTTGGTTTTGAAAAAGAGTTTGATATTAAAAAGCTGATTGAAATATTAATTGATGAAAAATATTTTACTTATGCTTCTATTTATATTAAAGAGTTTGGTTTAGATGAAGATAAAAAGTGGCTTAAAAAATTGGTTCAAAAAATAATTAATCAAAAGGAATTTGTTGTTGCTTCAATGTTTATTGAAGATTTTAAATTAGACCCAAAAGAATTTGGGTTAAAATAAATGAAACAAGAAGAACTTCTTAAATTAGTAGAACACATTGAAATACCGATAGATATTGTTAAACAAAGTGAGATGTTAAAGAATGAGTATTTACCTGCTCTTATTTTAAGAACTTCTGATGTTAGACCAAGAATTGCACTTTCTTTAATTAAAGAATTTGATTTGGAAAAAAATTATGATGTTAAAGAAATTGTTGGAAATCTTATTAATAAAAATAAGTTTGAAGAATTTGAATTTTGGATTAAAGAGTTTGGTTTAGATGAAGATAAAGATTGGCTTAAAAAACTAATTAAAAGAATTATTCTTAAAAAAGGTTTTGATACTGCGCTTTCTTTAATTGAAAAGTATGGTTTAGAAGATGAATTTAATGTTAAAGAATTAATTGAAAATTGTTTTTATTATTTAGAAAAATATGATTATGATGTTTCTTCTATTATTGAATGGATTAGAAAGTTTGGTTTAGACAAAGATATAGATTGGCTTAAAGAGCAAGTTCAGAAAATGATTAATGAAAACAAATATAATGTTGTATATTATTTAATTAAAAGATTTGATTTATATAAAGACAAAGAATGGTTTAAAGAACAAATTCAGAAAATAGCTAATGAAAAAGGATTTGAATTGGCATTGTCACTTATTAATTTTCTTGATTTAAAAAAAGAATTTAATGTTGAAGTTAAAGAGATAATTGGAGAATTAATAAATCAAAATGAATTTAATGAAGCTTATTATTATATTAAAATTTTTGGTTTAAATGAAGACAAAGAATGGCTTAAAGAGCAGGTTCAAAAAGTGGTTAATAAAAAGGGTTTTGATTTGGCTCTTGAATGGATTAAGAAATTTAAATTAGAAGAAGAATTTGATGTTAAAAAATTGATTGAGGATTCTCTTGATGATGAATATGCAGAACATTATGTTAATTTTGTTGAATATTGGATTAAAGAATTTGGTTTAAAGAAAAACAAAAAATGGCTTAAAAGGTTAGTTCAGAAAATATATGATATGGGTGAAACTGAAATAGCTTATAAATTGGTTAATTATTTTAATTTAGAAAAAGAATTTAAGATTTAATTATGA
>CALIVE010000033.1 GCA_938048445.1 Minisyncoccota bacterium
CCCCGAAGGGCTTCTTCCGGCACGCGGTGTCGCTGGGTCAGGCTTTCGCCCATTGCCCAAGATTCTCGGCTGCTGCCTCCCGTAGGAGTAGGGCCCGTGTCTCAGTGCCCTTGGCGGGGAACACCCTCTCAGGCCCCCTACCGATCTTAGCCTTGGTAGGCCATTACCCCACCAACTAGCTAATCGGCCGCGCCCCGCTCCTGAAGCGGCTTGCGCCTTTACCTAACTAAACTTGCGTTTAGTTAGGGCTATCGGGTATTAGTCCCCTTTCGGGGGTTATCCCCGACTTCAGGGTGCGTTAGGCACGTGTTACTGCCCCGTTTGCCGCGTAACTTGTTCTATAAAGAACAAGCCCGCACGACTTGCATGCCTTATCCACACCGCGAGCGTTCACCCTGAGCCAGGATCAAACTCTCAAAGGAATTCCAGCCTGGACAATTAAAGGCCTTGTTCTTAAGGGAACAGTAAAATCTTCAAAGACATCAATTCTTTCTTTTTAAATTATATTCAAACTTAAAGGGAAATTCAAGTAAGAATTATTTAGAAAATTTATTTTTCTTAGAATTATTCTCTTTAATTTGATTTAATATTTCTAAAACAATCTCTTTTTCATTCCATGGAATAGAACCTTCTTTGGTTTCAATTGTTGGTTCATTGCCTTTACCAGTTAAAACTACGATATCATTAGCTTTTGCTTGTTTTAATAAATATTCAATGGCTTCTTTTCTGTCTTCGATAATTTTATAAGGTTTTTCGAATTCATACTCATTAAAATAAAGCTTTAATCCAAATTCTATTTCCTTCATTATTTTTAAAGGATCTTCATCAAAGGGATCTTCATTAGTGATAACAATTTCATTACAATATTTTGCAGCTACTTTTCCTATTTCCGGCCTCTTCCATTTATCTCGATGACCTCCTGCAGAACTTATAAGACAAAGAAGTCTTTTTGGTTTAAAGATAGCCCAAATATTTTTATAAATTTCTTCCAAGGATTGGGGTGTATGGGCATAATCTATAATTACTTTAAAGCTTTTCGTTGGAATTACTTCAAAATGACCAGGTAATGGTTCAATTTCTTTTAAATGATCTTTAACAGATTTAAGCGGAATTTGCAAGGCTTTTAAAACTGCAAGCGCTGCTAAAATATTGTAAAGATTTTGTTTCCCCCAAAGTTTAGTGAAATATTTTTCTTCTTTATCTTCATTTAAAACAAAATAAGAACCTTTTTGTGTTAATTGAAATTTTATTATTTGAAGATGATTAGGCTTTTGAGGATTTCCTTCAAAACCAAAGGTGATTTTTTGTTCGGCAGGAAAAGATAAAAAGTAATCTGCATAGAAATCATCAGAATTAGCAATTATAGTTTTTTTCACTTGCTTACCTTTGAAATATTTAATTTTCCCTTTTAATAGATTCTGGAAAAGCTTACCTTTATCTTTCTTATATTTTTCAAAACTACCATGATGCTCAATGTGTTCAGGATGGAGGTTTAGAAAAACGCAAATATCAAAATCAATGAATTTATGACGATTTTGCATTAACCCTTCGGAGGTAGCTTCAATAACTGCTATTTCACAGCCCTCATCAACAGCTTTTTTTAAAAACTCTTGTAAAAACCAACGTCCTGGCATTGTTATTCTTGACCTATTTTCTTCAACCTTATCATTGATATAAAAATATTGCGAAGAAGAAAGCGCTGTTTTAATTCCTAAATAGGTTAGGAAAGAATAAATTAAATAACAAGTAGTAGTTTTACCTTTTGTTCCCGTAACTCCAATAACTACTATTTTTCTTGAAGGATCCTTGTAATAAATAAAACCTGTAAATGCCCAAAGATAATGATAAAAATTAATTAAAAATTTAGGGATAAATTTTCTTATTCTTTTTTTAATTTCCTTTAATTTGTCAATCATAGAACTTAGAAATTATTTTTTGAATCTTTTCTTTAATTTCTTTTTCTGAAATTAAATTACTTCTCATTGTTCTTTTCAATTCTCTTATATATTTTCTAAGGCTTTTGGGCAATTTTTTCTTTAATTTTTTCTCTGATAATTTCTCTAATTTTTGTATATTCTCCAACTCCATTTTTGGGAAATAAACCATAAGCTAAGTAATTTTGGCTGCCAAAAAAAATTTCATAATTACCATCTTGCCAAATATTTTTATCATAACCAATATGAATTTCGTGAATATTATTTGATGGAATCTTTGATATTTTTTTAATTAACTTAACAATTTCATCCAAACTTAAATTTGTTTCATAATGATTTTTGGAATTAATAACAAATGCTGCAATTTTCAACAATTTCTCCAAAGGTTCTTTCATTAATTGTTCTTTTAGAGATTTCATAATTATAAATTGATTTTTCATCCTTGTAAAGTCCCCATCTGGATAATATCTTGACCGAGCCACAAATTCAACCCATTCACCACTGAGTGTATAAGTTCCTGGTTTTAAAGTATATCCTGAAACTGCATCAGTAACTGGATAAATTAATTTTATTTTTAACCCTCCTAATTGATCAATAACCGAACGCATCAAATAGGAATCAATCAAAATATACTTATTTGTTTTTATACCTGAAAAATTAGTAACTTCTTTTAATAATTCTTCCTTTTTCCCCAAACCATATAAGGAATTTATTTTATAAAATTTGCCATCAATCTCAACAATTAAATCTCGTGGGATATGAATAACAAAAATATGGTTATCTTTAAGATAAAGTAAAAAAATCGCGTCAGTATTTCCTTGGCCATAATGATTACCTGACATTTTTCCTAAAAATAAAATTGATTTAGTTTCTTGAGGAATTAAGAAATTTTCTAAATTTTCTTTAACAAATAAAATTTTTTTGTCAGCATATATAAAACTAAACAATAAAACAAGAAAGAGGCTTATTAAAATAAATAAAATTAAAATACCGAAGGTTTTTTTCATTTTTAAATCAAAGAGTCTTGAAAATGAAATTTTCTTGAAAATCTACTAAAAACTTAGTTCCTTTATTTATCTCTTTATTTAAAAGCAATTCTGATAGGGGGCCAATAATTTCCTTGTCTAAGGTTCTTTTAAGCTCACGGGCACCATATATTTCATTATAACCTAATTCAATAATCTTTTCTTTAGCAGAACTTGAAAGCTCTAAAGAAACGCCAAACTTTTGAAAAAGAATAACATTAAAATCTTGAACTAATAAATCAACGATTTGCTCTAAATCTTCTTTAGATAAGGTTTTGAAAACAATTATTTGTGAGAATCTATTTAAAAGCTCGATAGGAAAGATTGTTGAAAGTTTGTCTCTAATAATTGGGCTTAATTTTTCAATATCTTCACCTTTCTGAATTGCCTCTTTGATAAAATCTGATAGAGCATTTGAAGTGCAGATAATTAAAGTATTAGAAAAATCAACAATTCTATTATAACCATCTTTAATATAACCCTCATCAAAAATTGGAAAGAAAAGATTTAAAACATTGGGATGAGCTTTTTCAAATTCATCTAATAAAATTAATGTGTAAGGCCTTCTTAAGATTGTTTCAGTTAAAATACCGGGAATTCTTTTTTCTTCATTACCAATAAGCTTTTCAATATCCTCTGGTTTTTGAAATTCAACCATATCGAGCCTTAAGATTTGGTCTTCACCGCCAAAATATATTTTTGCTAATGTTTTAGCAAGTTCAGTTTTGCCAACTCCCGTAGGTCCGACAAATAAAAATACAGCAATTGGACCAGATTTTTTAAGTCCAGTTCGATAAATTCTTAAAGTTCGAGCAACTTCTTTAACCGCATATTCCTGATTAACCAATCTTTGATGAATAATTTTTTCTAAATTTTGGAGAATATATTTTTCTGATTCCAAGGGTGCCTTGACAGGAATACCAGTTATTTTAGTAAAGACATCACCAACTATTTCTGGAGTAATAATATTTACTTTTAAAGTCTTAGCAAAACCTATTGTTTCTAAAAGAAGATCTCGAGCTGATCCCGGTAAAGGTTTATGTTTTAAAAATTTATTAGCCAAAATCACAGCTTTAGATATAGATTGAGGATGAAAAATAATCTGATATGATTTCTCCCATAGAATTGCTTCTAAGGAAAGAAGAACAATAGCTTCATCAATATTTAATTCTTCAACTTCAATTATTTCGAATAAATAACTTAAATTAAAGCTTGCCGCAGATCGAGAAAAACCTTCGGAAGTAATTGTAGCTACAATTGGGAGATTGAAATTTATAATATATTGACTGATTAAAGGCCAACAAGAAACGAATAATTCAGAAAGAAGAACATTTTGAAGTTCTGGAATATAAAGGATAACATTTCTTGAACTTATTGCCTCATTTAAAATTAACTGAATATTTGTTAGAAATTCATCGGGATCTAAAGCATATATTTGAGGAATATCAATTTTGATTAGACGATAATCAAAATATCTTTCAGGAACTTGATCCTTAGATAAAAGAAGGGCTAAATGCCAAACTATTACTTCACGGCCACTGCCTTCGCGACCTACTATTAAAAAATTAATTTTATTTTCTTTTTCAATTAATGAATTTATTCTTTCAATTTCTTTTTTATGACCAACGATTAAACCAATCTCTCCTATCTCTGCTAAATAAGTTAAATCTTGACCAACCTTATCTAAAATAGGGGTTGGCATACTTGTCCAAATCCTATTAAGCCATCTTCTTCTTTTTGTTATTCCCAAAAAGACAGCTAAAGGTTGATGTTTCTCTTTTAAAAATAGGATTTTTTTATAATGTTCTAAAACAATTGCTGGTCTCAGATTTTCACTTATGATATTATTCTTGTACAAAATTTCTTCAACTAAAGGATTTTTAGATTCAACTAATGCTAAAAAAATAGCGCTAAAATTTATTTTGGGAAAATTGTATTCTTTTGAAATTTCATAAGCTCGAATTAACAAAGGTTCTAAATTTTTAACAATCAAGTTTATTAATTTATCTTCAATATCCAAAAAAGTAGATTCTTCTTTTAAATTCAAAAAGTATTTGATTTCGTTTTTTAAATTCTTTATATCAACATTTAGCCGATAGGTTAATTTTTTTATTTCAGGAATATTCAAAAGTTTATATAAAAGAACCAGGAATAATTTGTTAGGAGTTTTTAGGGCTTCAGTATCTTTAACGGCATCGAAAATAAAAAATTTCATTTGTAAATCAATAAAATCATTAAGATTTTTTGATTTTTCAAACCTAAGATCTTTTAAAGTTTTTTTCCTTAAAAATAGGAAATCAAATATATAAATAAAAACTATCCAAAAGCCAATTATCTTTAAAATTGGAATCTTTGTTATTAAAAAACTAATTCCTAAAAAGAAAATTAAAAATTTAAAAGAAATTAAAGAAATTTTAAAAAGAAATTTTAAACCCCAAGGAATATAAAGAATTTTTAAATCGAACCGGTAGTCCATTTATAAATAAGCCATGTTAATAAAAACGGCAAAGTCATCCATAAAAATAGAGTTAAAAATACAAAGAAAATATTAAAAAGATGTAAAAAGATTGAAATAAAAATCAAAATTATTCTCAAAGGAATGGCATAGAAATAAGCTTCAATACTTCTAATTCCATAGAGAGGTTCAAAAAAATGTTTTAAATTTAATCTGAGACTAAATTTTCTTTCAATAATCGATGAATTTTTTGTATATTCATTGAAGAAAAACTTGGAAGCATCAATAAACCAAAATTTTAAAAATCTGTAAAAATCATTTAAAATCTCTTCGAAAATTGACATTAAAAATATCCCCATTTAAAATAATCTCTTTAATTCTTTTTGCTTAAATTCCTTCTCTTCTTTAAATATTTTAACAATTCCATATTCACCATCATAGCCTGGTTCAATATAAATTTCATTATTAAAAAATTTTTTAATAGCAAACAAAACATCTTTGGGAATATTTTTTAGCATATTTTCATAATCATTAGGGTTCAAGAAAAAATTGAATTCGGTTTGATAAATCTCTAAAATTTTAAAATATATTTCCAAAACCTTTTTTGAAGAAGGATCAGATTTTAAAGCTTCAGCAATTATTTCTGTTAAAGGAATGATATGTTTAAAAGGTGGCCGAGCAGGGTCAATAAAATTTTTATCTCTATCAGCTAACTTTTCAACTCTACTCAAAACACCTATTGTTACTTGTTTCAAACAATTTGGACAAATGTAATTATTTTTCTTTGATTCTTCTGGAGAAAATCTTATCCCACAAATTCTATGGCCATCATAATGATACTTACCTTCCTCAGGAAAAAATTCAATTGTCATTATTATCTTATTTTTTTCATCAGGATTTTTTAGTGATTTTAAAAGAGAATAAAAAGATGCTTCTTCTAATTCAAAAATTGTGGCCTCTCTTCCAATACGATGAGTATAAGGAGAATGCGAATCAGAAAAAGATACAATTTGGAAATCATCAAGCTGGGATAGTCGCCAATTCATTGCTGGATCACTGGAAAGGCCGGTTTCAACTGCATAGATATATTTTTTGTAATCTCCAAAGGCTTCATCAATTGAATCAAAACCTGACATCGAACCAAATAAACTAAACCATGGTGTCCAGATATGAGCAGGAATTATAATTGAATGTTCATTAATATCCATAGCTATTTTAATTATTTCAACAATATCAATACCTAAAATAGGCCTACCATCAGCATTTAGGTTTCCAAAAACAGATATCCTTTTATTGAATTTTTCAACATCTTCTATATTAGGGAATAAAACCAAATAGTGGATTCTTCTAACTTTATTATTTTTCGAATAAATAGAACTAATCTCACAACTTAAGACAAAATAAATATTATCTTGAGAATTTTTTAATTTATAAAAGCCCAAACCATTGCTTACAAGCTTTTCCTTTATCTCTTTAAACCACAAAGGGTGTGTAAAATCTCCTGTTGCTAAAAGATTTAAGCCTTTGAGTTTTGCCCAGTAATTAAGATTTTCTAAATCTAAATCCTTAGAACAGGCTCGGGAATATTTTGAATGAAGATGTAAATCAGCATAAAATTTCATTTAAAAATTATAATTTCATTTACTAATCTTTTTTAATATATCTTTAATAGTTATTAGAATCATTAGAAAGATTAGAAAGGCAAAACCTAAAATATTAATTATGTTCTCTATGTTAACGGGAATTTTTCTTCTTATAAAAAATTCTCCTAAATAGATGAAAAATCTGCCACCATCTAAGGCTGGAAAGGGTAAAATATTAATTAAAGCTAAATTTAAAGAAACAAGAGCAGTAAAATGTAAAACATAACTTAACCCTAAAATTCTCATTTGGGTATAAATATCATAAATCCCTAAAGGGCCAACAACTTCTTTGGCAATTTTTGCTTCTTTAAATAATTTAATGAAAAAATCCTTAAAAGCAATCGAAAGATTATAAATTGTCTCATAGGTTCTTATAAATCCAAAATAAAAATTTTGAGGGAACTTCTTTTTTTCAAGTTTGATTGAAGAAAAAGCAATGCCTAAGGGACCGATACTATCTTGCATTGATGGAATCAATTTAGTTTCAAATTGATAGGGCCCTCTTTTAACTCCGATTATTATTTCTTCGCCGATATAGTTTTTTAAAACATCTCTTAAATTTTTATAAGAGTCTATTTTTATATCTTCTCCTTTATACCTGAAATAGATAATTTGATCGCCGATTTTAAGCCCAGCCTTTTCTGCTGGTGAATCTGGATAAACTTGTAAAATTGTAATATTTTCAAATTTCTCTGAGTACTCAGGAAGGCCAACCAAGTAACCAAAAGAAAATATAAAGTAAGCAAAAATTATATTGAATAATACTCCTCCCAAAACAATTAAAATCTTCTTGATAGGAGGTTGAGCCAAAAATCCCTGTGGATCATTAATATCTGTTTCTCCTCTTAATTTTACAAAGCCTCCAAATAATATTAAATTTAAAGAGTAAAGAGTTTCTTTGAATTTAAAAGAAAAAATTCTTGGAGGAAAACCTAACCCGAATTCTTCAACACCAACCTTTAAAATTTTTGCAAAAATAAAATGGCCAAATTCATGAACAATTATTAAAACACTTAGAAAAATTAAGAAAATTAAAAGATTTTCTATCATTGTAAAATTTCTTTTTCTTTTTCTTTAAATAATTCTTCGATTTTTTTGTTAAACTCTTCAATCTCTTTATCAATTTTTTCTTTAGTTTTATAAAATTGATCCTCAGAAATTGTTTTATTCTCTTTTTTAATTTTTATTTCTTTTAGAAAATCATCTCTTATTTTCCTTGATCTGATACGATAATCTTCTTTTAGCTGATTAAGATTTTTCAAAAGCTCCCTTTTTGTTTCTTCAGTCAGAGGCGGAAATGTTACTAATAATGAATTTTTTTCTTTAATTATACTACCACCAAAATTTGTTTTTTTTAAATCCCTTTCAATATCAGAAATTATATTAGGATCCCAAGGTTCAATTTTGTATTTTAACAAATCTATCTGAGTAATACTTGCTAAAGATTTTAAGTCAAATTTTTTACCATATGTCTCAATCATAACATTTTCTAACCAATGTAAAGCAAAACGATAACTTCTTATCTGCTTCAACTTTTCTCTGACTTCAGAAATTAATTTTTCTAATTCCTTTTTAAAATCTTCAATCATCTCAAATGTAAAATTTCAATAAAATAAGGAGCTAATTTAGTCCCTGCATCTTGAATAAATTTTAACAATTGTTCTTCAGAAATACCTAAACCTATTAAATAAACTATTAAACCTATTATAAAAACAATTTTTAAGAAATTAAAAGCTTTATCCATTTAAATTTAAAAAAATATTGCTTAATTGAAGGGCTTTATTTAAAAAGTATTCAGAGTCATAAAAAATATTTTCTAAAAATTTAATCTTATAAATTGATTTTCTATCTCCCTTTAAAAGATTCATTCTTTCTAAATGCAAAAGATACTCGACTGCTTCTTTTAAATCTATTTTTTCCTCATTTAATAAAACTTCAAATATTTTTGAAGCCTCATCATTGGAAAAATAAGTTTTGGCAATAATATTAAAGATTTCTTTTTTTTCTAAAGTGTTTAAAATTTTGCCTATTTGGCCAGGGAAAATTTTTACTAAAATCTCAATAGTTTTAATTTCTATCTTTTTTTCTAAAAGAAATTTTTTAATCTCCTCATTAGAAACCAAACCAAAGCTTATTTTTTGCATTCTTGATCTGATTGTTGGATAAATCTTGTACAATCTATGGGTTATAAAAAACAACAAAATATTATCCTTTATTTCTTCGATTGATTTTAATAAAGAATTTTGAGCTTCCTTATTTAATTTATGAGCATCATTAACAATCACAATTCTTTTATCCTTTGTTGAAATACTTAATAATTTTTGAATTAACTGAGCCGTTGTTAAGCGAAGAAAAGCTGATTCGGAATTAATAGTTATAACATCTCTAAAACCAAATTTTTTGATAATTTCTTTTAAAGTATGAAACTTACCAACCCCCTCAGGGCCACAAAGCAAAAAAGCTCCTTTTTCAGAATCTTCGAGTATTTTCTTCAAAATTATCTGTTGTTCTTGATGACCAATAATCATTTGTATGAAGAAAGTAAAATTCTTCGGTAAAGATCAAGCTTTTCTATTATTTTACCTGTTCCTCGGGCAACACAATAAAGAGGATCTTCAGCAACATAAGTTGGAACTCCTGTATATTCATAAATTAAGGAATCTAAATTTTTTAAAAGAGCACTACCACCAGAAAGCACAATTCCTTTTTCCATAATATCAGCAACCAATTCAGGAGGGGTATTAGCAAGAACTTTTTTAATTCCTGATACAATTTCCCTTAAATCCTTTTGTAATGCTTCAGCTATATGGTTGGAACTGATTTTAATATTAACAGGAAGCCCTGTCAAAATATTTATCCCTCGGACTTCTTGGGTATTTTCATTATTGTTTCTTGTTATCATTGCAGAACCTATTTGCATTTTAATTAATTCAGCAGTTCTTTCACCGACTGCTAAATTAAATTTTTTTCTTAAATATTCCTTAATTGATTCATCGAATTTATCCCCAGCAATTCTAATAGATTCCCACCGAACAATTCCTCCTAAAGAAATAACTGCTATTTCTGTTGTCCCACCGCCAATATTTACAATCATATGTCCTGACGGAGCATTAATAGGTAAATCTGCTCCTAAAGCAGCAAGAAGTGGTTCTCTAATCGGATAAACTTCTCTGGCTCCAGCTTCTTTAGCAGCATCTATTACTGCTTTTCTTTCAGTTGAAGTAATTCCTGCAGGTACAGAAATTATTAAAATAGGTTTAAAAAACTTAGTTATTTTAATTTTATTTAAGAAATATCTTAAAATAGCTAAAGTTGCTTTATAATCAGCAATAACTCCTTCTTTTAAAGGACGGTAGATTTTGATATCTATGGGAGTTCTTCCAATCATTTCTTTGGCTTCTTTACCTACTGCTAAAATTTTATTAGTAAGCTCATCCAAAGCAACAACTGTGGGCTCTGTTAAAACAATCCCTTTACCAGCTATATAAATTGTTGTATTTGCTGTTCCTAAATCAATTCCTATTTTTGGTATCATTTTCATTAAAATTTTAAACAAAAAATGGCAAAAATAAAATTATTAGATATTATACCAATTGAACCTTTACCCTTAAATTCTCCAGATATTTTTTTATATTTTTCGACCATTCCTGTTTTAAAAGGAAGTATTGTCAAGATAGATTTAAAAGGCAAAAAAACTTATGGTTATGTATATAAAGTTAGAGAGTTAAATGAGGTTAAAAAATTTTTAAAAGAGTTAGATTTTCAAATAAAACCTATTGACGAATTAATTATAGAAAAAAAATTTATAAATTCCACTCAAGAAAAATTAGCATTTTGGCTTGCTAAGAATTATTACCTTTCTCTTCCACATGCTTTTTATTTCTTTTTAAATTTCTTTCCCAAAATAGAAATAAGGGATGAACCAAAAGAAGAGATTGGAAAAAAATTTATAAAAAAATTTAAAAAGGAATTGGAAGTCAATGATTTGAAACCACTGCCAATTCTTATCTTAACTCCTACTGAAGACCATGCTTTATCAATTTATGAAAAATTAAAGAAAGAATTAAAAGAGAAATTACTATTAATTGATTTTGAACAAAAAGAAAAAGTTTTCAATCAAATAATTAAGAGCATTTTGAATAAAGAAGAATTTTTATTTATCGGGTCAAAACATTGCGTTTTTCTTCCTTGGTCAAAATTAAATAAAATAATCGTTTTTGAAGAAGGAAATATTTTTTATAAGGAATATTTTAAAAGTCCTTATTTCAATTACTTAAACATTATTGAGAAATTAGCAAAATTATTAAAAACAGAGCTTTTATTAATCAGCGATTTTCCCTCTTTAAAAACAATAATATCTTTCAAAAGACCTCTTCAAGATTTCTCTTCCTGGCAACTTGAACCATTAGAAAGCATCTTCGAAATTGAAAAAATAATTAAAGAACATAAAACTATCAAGATATTTTCCCCACTTAAAATATTAAGCAAAAAATTGAGATGTCAGGTATGTTTTTATGAATTTTTATGCCCAAAATGTAATTTTCCGCTGTTGATTTATGAAAAAAAAGCCTATTGTCGAATATGTTTTAAAAAATATAGCTTAGAAAATAGATGTCCTAATTGTGGTTCTAATGATATTTATGTTAAAGGAATCGGTGCTCTTTGGATCAAAAGATACTTAGAAAAAATGGGTTATTCTGTCTGGTTTCTTGAAGAAAAAAAAGACATAAAAAATTTCCTCAAAAAGAAAGCAGAAAAATATATTTTACTTGGAAGCTATAATCTTTTAAACCCTTTACTTCCCCCATCAGATATTTCCTTATTTATTAACTTTGATCAAATGTTTCACAGCTTGAATCCATTTTTGAAAGAAAGATATTTAAGAATTGTTATTGAATTGGCAAAAAAATCTAAGGTAGTTTATATTCATACGCATAATTCAAAATTAATCGAAAATATAAAAAATGGAAGTTTTTTAGAAGAAATTATTAAAGAAAGAGAAGAAAAAAGATTGCCTCCCTATTCTCGTTTGATAAAAATAATTTCAAGATTAAAAAATTTAGAAAGACTTAATCAAAGATTAATCGAGACACGCGAATTAATTGAGAGAAAACTTAATCTTTCTAAAAAAGATTTAGAAGTTTCTGGACCATTTTTGGAAAGTATTCCTCTTAAAAAAAGAAGATATCAAATGTTTTTACTTTTAAGATTATTCAAAGAAGTTGAGCTAAAAGAAATCTTAAAAGAAATCCCTTATATTGATGAAATTAGAACTGATGAGGAAGATTTTTAAAGATTAAAAATAGTTTTCAAAATAATTAAAATGTCTAAAATTAAACTTTTGTTTTTCAAATAGTAAAGATCGTATTCTAATTTTCTTTTACTTTCTTCTAAACTACGCGCATATTTATAATTAACTTGAGCCCAACCAGTAATTCCTGGCAAAACGAAATGGCGGACTTCAAAATAAGGAATCTTTTTATTCAATTCTTCAACGATAGGAACCTGTTCTGGTCTTGGACCAACAAATGAAAGTTCATTTTTAAAAATATTGATTATTTGGGGAATCTCATCTAAATGCAATTTCCTTAAAATTTTCCCAAAATAAAATATTCTTTCATCATTATCTTTTGCCCAAATTCCTAAATCTTTAAAAACTTTCATTGTTCTAAATTTATAGAGAGTAAAAATTTTATTATCTTTCCCAACTCTTTTTTGTTTAAATAAGATAGGTCCTGGCGAGCTTAAATAAATTCCTAAACAAATCAAAGGAATAAAAGGCAAAGTAAAAATTAAAATTAAAAAAGCGAAAAAAATATCTATAACTCTTTTTAAAAAACTATAAAACTTAATTTCAGGATTGATAATTTCTTTTAAAATCCAATACTCATCAATCTCTTCTAAGGGAATAAACCCTAAGTTTTTTTCATAAAAATCAATTATCTCTAAAAAGGGAATTTTAAGCTCTAAAAGATCCTTTTTTAAATTTTTAAAATCAATATTATTAACTAATTTCCGACTTATTAAAATTAAAGCAACATCTTTTACTAATGGCAATTCTAAATTAGAAGTAACCTTAATAACTTCAAAAAAATTTAGATGCTTAAAATCTTCTAAGATTCTTTCTTTAATTTCATCAGGTGCGATAACCAAAACTTTAATTTTGAATTTTGATAAATAATTATTTAAAAATATTACTCTAAAGATAATAAACAGAGAAAAATAAAAAAGAAGAAAAATAAGTAGATTTGTTTTTGGGGAGATTTTTAAAAATGGATTAAAGTAAAAAAGAATAACTGCTGCTACTGTTCCAAAAATAAAAGCTTTAATTGCATTTGAAGTTATTCTTTGATTTGTGATAGGCGAGTAAAGATTATTAAGAAAAAAACCTAAAAGCCAAAAGGGAAGGATAATAGTAAAAGCTATAAGATGCTGTTTAAGTATTAAAAAATCAAAACCATACCTTATTAAAACTAACAATAGAAGAGAAAGATAAAAGCTAATTATATCTAAAATTATTAAAAAGAAAATAAGTATTTTATGAAAATTTTTCATGGCTCGATTGTCAATTTTTTCCAAATTTTTTCAAACAATTTATAGCCGATTATCCAAATTATTACCATTAATAAACAAATTTTTCCTAAAATATTTAAAAGTTTATCAATAATTTCCATTTTTAATAATTTTAATCTCGCAGGGAACATAAAATTTAATTCCATAAAGAAAACCAATTTGAAACATCAATAGTGAAAGAAAAAATACTAAAAGAAATAATTTTATTTTATTTTTATCCACTTTTTTCAATATTGACATTCAAAAACAAGATATAATTTAAGTGACAGGGGGTTGATTGAGCCAGTTGATGGCTCCACCCTTTCTGCCAAAAAGGCCCGAAAGGGCCTTTTTGGGTTAGACCATAATTTGCCCCGGGAGGGACTCGAACCCCCAACCTTGAGCTTAGAACGCTCCTGCTCTTCCGATTGAGCTACCGGGGCTAAATTTAATTATAACAAAAATTCTTGAAGAAAATTTAATATAAATCCTATAACAAATAAAACTATAAGTAGATAAATTACAAAATTAGGTATTGGAAAATATTTTTTTTCTTTTAATTTCAAATAACAAACAAGAATTACAATTAGATTAAGAGCTATAAAAAGACTTCCAATAGCACTTATTAGCTTTGCTAAGTTTTTAAAATCTAAAAAGACAAAAATTAATATCGGCAAAGATGTATAAAGCCAAGATTTAAATTTTGTTAGCCCAAAATCTGCACAAAGACCTCTCTTCAAATAAAAGGCTAAAGCTACAAAAGTAGTATAAATATTTAAAAATGCTAAACTGACTAATAAAAGAAGAGTTTTTTTATCAATAATTTTACTTAAACTAAAAATAGCTTCTTGACTAACATTTTTGCCTAAAATCCCAGCAACAGCTATAACAAACAAAGCATAAAGCAGGCCAACTAATAAAAAAGAGACAATATTAATCAAAATAAACTTTCTTTTGTCAGGACCAATAAGATCATAAGCAATTTGCAAAGATGAGTAACCTGTAAGAGCAAAAATTAAAATTCCATAACTTAAGATAGGATCAAGAAAATTAAATTCTAAATTGGCTAAATCAATTTTTGGCAAGAAAATAAAGATTATCCAAATAAAAATTAATAAAAGAAGAAGGGTAATAAAAGAATCAGCCCGAGCGAAAATATTAGTTTCAAAGGCAATTAATAAAATTATTGAAAAAACAATAATAAGTTTTAAAAATAAAGGATTAATAAAAATAATCGAACCAATAATTGACGGTAAAGCAATAAGATAAGCCCAAAATACTAATTGAGTACCCCAAAAATCTAATATCCAAATGTATTTTTTAAAATGACTACCTAAAAATTTTTCAGCTAAACCGGGTAGATTATGTTTTTCCTTAACATAAAAAATTAACTCTCCATAAGCTAAATGAAGTATTAAAAAGGCAAACAAAAGTATAAAAAATGAAATCCAAAAATAAATTCCTGAATGAATATAAGCATAAGGAAGGATAAAAACACCAAGCCCAATAATTGTACTAATAACAATAAAAATACTTTCTAAAATATTACTCATTTTTTAATCTTTCCTCAATATAGGGCAATAATGCTAAAATTATTAAAATTAAAATTGTTACCGTAAAAGCTTCTAAATAAAAACCCTGACCAACTGCTAAACCAACTCCAGCTGTAGTCCACAGAGCAGCTGCAGTTGTTAGACCAAAAATATGTTCTTCTTTTAAAAATATTAATCCTGATCCTAAAAATCCTATTCCTAAAATTATGTTAGCTAAAATCCTCGCACTCGAATCAGTTGGTAAATAACTGGCAATCAAAGAAAAAAGAGTTGCTCCTAAACTTACTAAAGCAAAAGTTCTCAAGCCAGCTTGTTTTTTAAAAAAACTTCTTTCAACTCCAATAATAGCACCTAAGACTGTTCCTAATATTAATCGATAAATTATTTCAACCAAAGGCATTTTAAATAATCTTAATTAATTTTTCAATTAATAAAGTAATATCACTTTCCCAAACAATTTTATTATGCTCTTTTCTTGCTTCTTTAACAATTTCTTTCATATACTTTTCTTCGCCACCCGAACCAACTAAAATCCCCATAGGCTTTTTCTCTTCGTAAGCAATTAAAAATTCATTTAAAGTTCCGCTTCGACCACAAATAAAAATTACTCCATCACCTGATCTTATTAAAATTAAATTTCTTCCAGAATGTCCTAAGCCAGTATAAAAAATAAGATGGTGGTAATCAGTTGGAAGCTCATAAACATTTTTATGTTCATTTTCATCAAAAGCAGGTGAAAAACCAATAACATAACCATTATTTTCATAAGCACCTTTGGCTGCCCAATAAGGAACACCAGTTGTTGCTCCAGTTATTGTTATAATTCCTCTTTGAGCTAATTCTTTGCCTATCAAATAAGCAGTATCATTAATGTTGGGACTACAAAAAGTTGTTTCCGCTGCTCCAGAAATGGCTATTTTTATCTTTTTTTCCATTATTAATAAATTGCGTATTTAATGAAATTCTTATCAGCTTCAGTTAATTTTCTTTTTTCTCTTTTTAAATTTTTATCTTTTTTTACCCTAAAATGACTTAAACCTGATTTTCTTCTTAATATTTTATTTCCTTTTAATTTAAATCTCTTTAAAAATGATTTTCGAATCTTATTAGGACTATTCATTTTTTACTAATCAAGACAATTAAATTATTACCTTGTAACTTAATTTCATTAATTAATTTATAAGGAACTTCTATGTTCTCTAAAACTTTATTAATTTTCCCCTTTGCCAAATCAAGGTGCATTAATTGTCTTCCTTTTAAAATCATCCTCAATCTAACCTGATGCCCTTCCTTTAAAAATTCTTCAATTTGTTTAGACTTTCTTAAAAGATCTGTCTCTCCTTCTTGAAAACTTATTCTTATTTCTTTAACTTCTGATTTTTTTTCTTTTTTCGCTTGTTTTTTTAGCTGATAAATATATTTAAAATAATCACCCAACTTTACTACAGGAGGATCAGCTTTCTCGGAAATTAAAATTAATCCTACAGCATTTTCTTCAGCTATTTTCAAAGCTTCTTCAAAACTAAAAATTCCTAAATTTTTACCATCTTTATCAAGTAATCTTACTTTAACAAATTTTCTTTTTTGTAAATTTGGGTCAATCAGTTTTCTTCTATATTATAATAAATGATCAGCAATTTTAGAAGCAGCATAAGATTCTGGCTTAACTTTAACTTGGAAACCATGCCCCCTAATTAAATTTATAAGTTCGCTAATAACACTTTTACTCTTTCCATTATCACCAATATCTAAATGAACTTCAAAATAAAAATCAACTGTTTTGTCCAATAATTTTTTTAAAAGCTCTTTGCTTATCTCCAAACTAAAAATAGCTTCTTGCCAAAGACGGGAATGAAAATCCAAATAGGGCAAATATTGTTTCTTCCAAAAATACCTGGCTCCATAACCAACACGATGGACTACTATTACCGAGATGAATTCTATCTTATCTCTCTGATTTTCCGAATCTGTACCCACTAAAATTTTATACTTATAATTTTTATTTTCTAAAATAAAATCAACAATCTCCTTAAGGAGATTTTCTTGAGAAAGTTTAAAACCTTTTGCTGTTCGAAAACCTGAAAGCGTTAACATCCTTAAATTTTATCTAATTTCTTGATAAATTTCAATTAATAAAACAGTTAAAGGAATAATTGTTATTATCCCTAAAATTCCACCGATTTTCCCACCAATTAGTATAGCTGTTAAGGTAATAAGTGGAGGAATTTGAAAAGCAAATCGGGCTACTAAAGGAACCAAAATATTGTTTTCTAACTGTTGGATAGCTATGAAACCTAATAAAATCCAAATAACTAAATCTGGATTATGAGAAAAGGTAATAAGAATAGCAATTGAAGCAGCAACAATTGGTCCTATTATTGGAATAATTTCTGTCAAGCCTGAAATAAGAGCAATAATGCCAGCATAGGGTATTTTAAATATTAACATTAAGATTAATGTTGCTAAACCAATTGATATCATTAAAAATAGTTGGGCAATTAACCAAAAAGAAAATTTTCTTTTTATTCTTTGGAAAATTTTTATATACTCTAAAGACTTATCTTTGAAAATAAATTCAAAAAATTTTTCAAAAAACTTAGGTTGAGTAGCTACATAAAAAGAAATTATCAAAATTAAAATAATCATAAAGATTCCTCCAACAAAATTAAAGAAATTAGAAACAGCTAACATCAATATTTCTGGAGTTGGCTTGCCTAAAAACTGAGAAAGAATTTTCCCAAAGCTTGGAATACCTAAGGATTCTAAATAATCAGATAAATTAGGTATAAATAATTTTAATTCGCTGATAATGATAGGTGCTAAAAGATATATTGATAGAATGAATAAAAAAATAAAGATTAAAAAAATAAATGGAACGGTAATATAGAGTGGAACCTTAAGCTTAATTTTTAAAAATAGAGCCCATTCTTGAATGGCTAATCCTAAGATTAAACCAGTTATTATTACAAAAAGAATGTCTTTTAAATACCAAAATAAAAGGATGCCAAGGGGGATTGACCAAAAAGTTAAAGATTTTTTAAATTCAGACATCATAAGTTAATTATAGAACATCCTTAAAAATTCTATTAATTTTTTGGAGCCTTAAAGGGTGTGGCGAAAGAATGCCATAAGTTAAATTTTCTTTTTGGAAATATTTATTAGCTATTTTCTTAATATCCTCAATCTTTATTTTTTTTATCTCATTTAAGATTTCCTTAGGAGTAATAAGTCGCTGATTTAAAAAATATTCTAAGCCATAAAAATAGCAAATATTTAACGAATTTTCTAAAGAAGAAAAAAGGCTATTTTTTAAAATAGCTAAACTCTTTTCAAATTCTTCTTCAGAAATTTTTTCTCTTTTAATTTTCTTTAATTCTTCTAAAATCTTAGAAATTGTCAATTCAATTTTATCCAAACTTGAACCTGTCTGAATATAGATATAACCTCGATCAGTGTAATTATCGGCATTAACTCTAAGATAGTAAGTAACTCCTAATTCTTCGCGAAGAACCCTAAATAACCTTGCACTTAGTCCGTGCCCTAAAATAATTGTAAGGAGATGAACAATATATCTTTCATTTTTTAATTTTTTTAAGCCAGGGATCTTGAAAAGAAAAACTAAATGCGCTTGGGTTAAATCTTTTTTAATTAATAGTTTACCTTGAAAATTTTTAGTTGGTTTAAATTTACATTTTGGTGGAGATTCGTTTTCCCGATAATTTTTAAAATAATTTTTTAAGAAACTAATTATTTTGGAAGGAGAAATATTAGTTGAAATTATAACAAGAGAGTTTTGTGTTGAATAACGAGAATTAAAATAATTAAAAATATCCTCTCTCGATAGTTTTTTTATAATTTCTTCTTTTCCTAAAATTGACCATCCTGCTGGTTGATCTCCGTAACATATTTTTAAAGTTTCATCAAAAACAAATGAAAGAGGGTTATCTCTATGAAAATTGATTTCTTCAAGAATCACTGACTTTTCTTTTTGAATTTCCTCTTCAGGAAAAATAGGATTTATTAATAGATCTGACATAATAAAAATAGCTCTTTCAAAATATTCGGGAAGAGTTTTTAGATAATAACCCGTATATTCATAAGATGTAAAAGCATTATATTCCGCTCCGATTTTATCTAATTCCAAACCTAAATCTTTTGATGAAGGAAAATTTTTTGTTCCTTTAAAAAATAAATGCTCTAAAAAATGTGATATGCCGTTGTTATTTTTATTTTCATAATCAGTGCCAGCTTTGACTAAAACTAAAATCGAACTTGTAACTAATTCTGAAAAATAATAGATAATTACCTTTAAGCCATTAGTTAAAGTTAAAAAAAGCGGTTTTTTCATTTTAGAATTACTCCTTTTTCTTCTTAGGTTTTATAGAAATTTTTCTTTTTTCTCCTTGAATAATTCCTTGATTAATAAGTAAATTCCATGCAGAATCACTAATTTGAGCTCCATTTTTAATATAAAAATCAATTCTTTCTTTATCAAATTCACCTACCTTTTTTCTTGGATCCCACCAACCCAATTTAGCAATTACTTTACCTTGTAATTTACTTCTTTTTTCTTGCAAGACTAATCTAAAAATTTTTTGATGTTTTTTACCAATTGGTTGAAATCTTATAACTAACATCTTAGACAAATTCAATAAAACTTAATTCGGCATTATCTCCTTTTCTTCTTAATGGCAATTTGACAATTCTTGTATAACCTCCATTTCTATCTGAATATCTTGGAGCTATTTCGTAAAATAACTTATAAGCAGATTTTTTAGGCAACTTAGAAATCAATCTTCTTAATGAAGCTAAGTTTTGTTTTTTTGCAATTGTAATTAATTTTTCTACAATTCTTCTTAAATACTTTGCTCTTTGAGTAGTAGTTTTAATCCTGCCATGCATAATAAGATGGTGCGCTAAAATTCGAAACAAAGCTTCTCTTTGATCCCTTTTTCTATGAAATTTTTTTACTTTACTTAAGTGCCTCATTGATTATTGAAAAATGTTTAATTAAAATATCTGTTGCTTCATTTAATGCTTCTTCAGGTTTGATTGTTCCATCTGTTTCGATTGTCAACCTCAATAAGTTATAATCAGCTCGACCTTTATAGACAATATTTTCAACTTCATAACTTACATTAACAATCGGAGAAAAAATAGCATCTAAAACTATTGTCCCAGGTTCAACTCTTTCGCGAGCTCTTTCTTCAGCCGGTGAATATCCATAACCTCTTTCTACAATTAAATTTGCTTTTATTTTCGCATCTTTATCGACAAGAGTACATATCTTAAGTTCAGGATTAGCAATTTCAATACCTGCTGGAACTTTGATATCTCCAGCATAGACCTCTGTTTCTCCACTTTTTTCTAATTCCAATTCGACTTTATCTTCACCATCATATTTAACTCTTACTTGCTTTAATGCCAAAATAATATCAATAACATCTTCTAAAACTCCTGGAATAGTTGAGAATTCATGGGGGACATTTTCAAAATGAACTAAAGTTATAGCTGAGCCTCTTATTGAGGAAAGTAAGACTCTTCTTAAAGCATTACCTAAGGTAACTCCATAGCCAGGATATAAAGGAGAAATTTCAAAAACACTTTTATTTTTTTCTGAAGCAACTAATTTGATTGATTCTGGAAAGATTAATTCTTTTATCATTTAAATCTTAAAAAATTAATCCGACTTTATTTCCCATAAAAATCAAGTGCTAAATGAACATTAAAGGGAAGTACTAATTCTTCTAATTCGGGATATCTTAGAAATTCAGCTTTTAAATTATTATGATCTAATTTTAACCAAGGCGGGGGAGTATAAAACTTCAAAATTTTTCCTAAATTTTTCAAAGGTTCAATATCTTTACTTCCTTCTCTAACTTCAATAATATCTCCTGGTTCAAGAAAATAATATGAAGATTTTACCCTTTTGCCATTTACTAAAAAATGACCATGACTTACTAATTGTTTTGCTTGAGCTCTTGATTGAGTAAAACCTAATTGCCAAATTACATGATCTAATTTACTTTCTAACAATTTAATAACAGCATTAGGTAAGGGTTCTTTCATTTTTCTCGCTTTTTCAATAATGTTTCTTAATTGTTTTTCTTTCAATAAATAGTAATATCTCAATTTTTGCTTCTCGACTAATTTTTTGCCATAATCTGATAAAGCTCTTGATTTTTGACCATGCATCCCTGGTCTTGTTCTTCTTCTTTCCAAAGCACACTTATTAGACATACACCTTTCATTCCACAAAAGCTTTTGCCCCAAGCTTCTACAAATTTTACATTTTTTTTCGATTAACATTTTTAAACTCTTCTTGGTTTTGGAGGAGTAGGACCACCAAAGGGTATTGGAGTCCTATCTTCAATTGAAACAATATTCAAATCAGAATTAAATAATGACCTGATAGCTGATTCTCGACCAGGACCTATACCTTTAACAATGATTTTTACTTCATTAACATCAAAATTATTTTTAACTTTATTCAATAGCAATTCAGCTGTTTTAGCACCAGCATAAGGAGTAGCCTTTTTTGTGTTTTTAAAACCGCAATGACCTGCTGAGGCCCAAGCAAGAACATTTCCATTTTTATCAGTAAAACTCATCAATGTATTATTAAAAGTAGCATTAATATAGAATATCCCAAAATCAATATATTTTTTCTTTTTAGCCTTTTTAACCTTAGGAGCTTCAGCTTTAACAGCACTATCTTCTCCTTGAACTAATTTTGTTCTTGTTCTTCCCATTTTTATTTCTTACTTAATTTTCTTTTACCAGAACCGACTGTCTTTCTAGGGCCTTTTCTTGTTCTGGCGTTTGTTCTTGTCCTTTGTCCCCAAACTGGCAATTTTCTCAAATGCCTCAGCCCTCGATAACATTGGATTTCAATTAATCTTTTTATATTGGCTTGAATTTCTCTTTTCAATTCTCCCTCAACCTTTAAATTTTCATTAATATATTTTTCTAATTTACCCAGTTCTTCAGGTGTCAAATCCTTAGTTCTCTTCATTGGATCAATATTCAGCTCTTCGCAAATTTTTTTTGCTAATGACTTTCCAATCCCATAAATTTTTGGCAAAGCAAACATTAATCTTTTTTCATTTTTAATTTCAACTCCAGCTATCCTAACCATTTTTATCCTTGTCTTTGCTTATGCTTAGGATTTTCACAAATAATATAAATACGACCTTTTCTTCTCACCATTTTACATTTGGCACATCTTTTTTTAACTGATGCTTTAACTTTCATTTTTATTTTCTCTTAATTATTCTACCCCTATTTTTATCATAAGGTGACAATTCAACAACAACTTCATCTCCAGGAATTACTCGAATATAATTAATTCTCATTTTTCCAGATAAATAAGCTAATACTTCTCTTCCTGATTTTAATTTTACCCTAAATGTTGTATCTGGTAAGGCTTCGATAACAACTCCTTCTTCTATTTCCTTTTTCATTTTAAAAGATAAAATCGGGGTGGCCGGATTCGAACCGGCAATCTCGTGGTCCCAAACCACGCGCCTTAACCATTAGGCCACACCCCGACTAAATGGACCCAGAGGGATTCGAACCCTCGGCCTCCGCCATGCCATAGCGGCGCTCTGCCAACTGAGCTATGGGCCCTCTAATATAAAAAAATTATAACAAAATAAGTCTAAAAATAAAAATGGTGGGCGAGCCTGGACTTGAACCAGGACCTCCTCCCATTTTAGGGAGGCGGTCTCCTTAGCCTACTCGCCCACCAAATAAAAAAGGCCGGAGGGTGCCGGCCAGGATATTTTTGATTCTATTTAATTTTTTACACAAAATAAAATATCCTGGCCGGCATCTTTCCGACCAAGACAACCAAAACAAGATTTAAATTACCCATCAAAAATTTTTCCATTTATTTTATTATAACAGAATATTCTGCGGGGCCTGGATTCGAACCAGGACTAACGGCTCCAAAGGCCGCTGTGCTACCGTTACACCACCCCGCAATTCTTCTTTAAATTATAAATTATTATTTCAACAAATATAACCCTCCATAAATTCCTGCTTTATCTTTTAACTTGCTTTTTAAAATTTTGGTTTTGATTGGTATAGTTTTTAGATTATTGAAATTTACTTTTAATTCATCAAAGTCTAAGCTTTTACTTACTGAACCGCCTATTATAATTGCTTCAACAGACCAGAAAATCGCAATATTTACCAAGAAACCAGCAAAAATTTCATTAACATATGACCAAAATTTTTTATCTTTTATCTCTTCTGGTTTTTTGCCAAAATTTTTTTCTATAGCTTTACCACCAATTAGTTTTTCTAATTCTAAAAAATTAACCCTAAGGTAATTTTCTGAGCTTAAAAGAAATAAACTATGACCTGGCTCAAATCCAAAGAAATTGCTTTCAATTTTTTTATTTACAATTTTAGCTCCACCAATTCCACTACTTAAAGTAATGTAGCCTAAAATATTAAATTTCTTACCAGCTCCATAAACTGCTTCGCCTAAACCCGCAAGTTCAGCATCATTTTTAACAACTACTTCTTTCTTAAGTATTTTTCTTAAATCTTGAGCTAAGTTTTTATTATTGAAATCATTTAAATTCGGAGAATAAATAATTTTTCCATCCTTGACCATTCCAGCTATTCCTGCAATTACCTTTTTAAGTTTAAAATCTTTTGTCAATTCATAAATCAACCTTAAAAATTCTTTATACTTGACTGGAGTAACTCTTATTAAGAATTTGTCAATTTTTTTAGAATCCTTAGAAAAACCAAATTTAGTATAAGTAGCTCCGATGTCTAATAATAAATTCATTATTCAATTTTACTCTTTGATTTGAAAATCAAGTAATACCACATAACAAAATTTATTAAAATTAAAATCACAATAAGTAACCAAGGAATATGTTTTGGCTCAAAAACTCCTCCTATAAAGGCTGTAAGGGGTGCAAATAAACCTTCACTTTTACTAACTGAAAAACTGACAGGAAATTCTTTTTTTACCCCATTAATGCTTGCAGTAATAACTCCATAATATTCACCTTCTTCAATATCACAAGGAATTTCAAAAGTCCAATTAAAGGAACTAACATCATTGGCTAAGATTTGAATTTTTCTTGCTTTTGGTTTAAACCACTTTTTAATTTCACCACTTACAGTAAAAGAAATATTTTTGTCGGACTGACTATTATTAACTATAGTTACACTCAAGGAATCTTTTTTACATAGGTTAGCTTCAATATTTTCATCAATTGTAATATCTATAAGATTAAATTGATTCTTTGAAGAAACAACTTGAACTGCAGATTTTTGTTGAGGAACCCGAACAGGAACTTTCACAGTCTTTGTTACTGTCTTAACAACTGTTTGGGGTACAAATTGAGTTCTTCCTACACTTATCAATAGCTCCTTTGAAGATGTAGCACCTTTATCATCAGCTACAGTTAAAGTAATCTTATAAGTTCCTGCACTTAAAGCTCTTGAAAATGTTGGTTTATTGGAAACTATTTTATTATTTATTTTCCATTCATATAAAATTATTTTTCCATCTGGGTCATAAGATTCAAGAGCATTAAAAGTTACAATAGTTCCAGGTGTAATTGAAGTAGGAGAATATTTAATTTCAGCAACTGGCTTTTGATTTTGAATCTGAGGAACTATTTGTTGACTTGGCTTAGCTAAAACATTAACTGAACAACTTGTATTTGCTGATTGATTACCAGAATAAACTGTTAAATAGACATAATAAGTACCTGGATTATTAAACGATTTCCGACAAATAGAAGAAGAGCCTATACAATCTCCTGACCAGTAATAAGAAAAAGGCGCTAACCCAGATACTTCAGAATGAAATGTAACAACATCACCAACATAAGCTGGATTAGGAAAGGCATAACAAGAAACTTTTAAAGTAGGTGAAAC
>CALIVE010000034.1 GCA_938048445.1 Minisyncoccota bacterium
CAACTTCCAGGCGTTTCTCCTGAATGTTGTCTTGCTATTAAATATACTCCATTTTTACTTTTATCATTATAAATATTACTTAACCTTATAATTCCCCTTTCTTCTTGACTAACTCCAATTATATCTTTTTTCCAGTATCCATTTGTATCTTTTAAAAGTTTTTCAAGTTCTTTCTTTCCGTAAGGATAACATAAAGCAATTTCAAATAAATCCTTTTTAATATCCAATACCCATATTACAGATTTTCTACCATCATCAAAATTTATAATTTCTGGCTTTGGTAATCTTTTCCAATTGTCATCTTTAAATTTTATAACTGGTCTTAAATTCTCTGGCATACTTCCACCCAACATATTATAGGAATGTTTCAGAACAATTTTTATTTTTTTTATATTTGAAACTTTGACTTTAAAATAAAACCATAGGCATTCAGGACCACCCTTAGGAGAAGGAGAAAAACTTAAAACTGGCAGATGACTATATTCTATTGAAATATCGCATACATTACTTTGAGGAAAATCTTTGATAATTTCAATTTTTTCCATTTTGAAATTTTAAAATTTCCTTTACAATAATTTTAAACCTTTCAATAGAATGTGAAAAGAATTTTTTATATGAAGAACAAAAATAATCAACTCCTTTAAAATTCTTCCATTTTACATATCTATTCCATAAACAACCATTTTTACATATAAAATTCCATTCGCAATCTTTACATCTTACTGGTTGAATTTCCTTCATTTCACCAAATCTTTTCAGTTTATCATATATTTTATCAATTTGTTCTTCAAAAATATTTCCAAGTTTAAAATCTTGCATAACAAAAAAGTCACACGGATAAACATCTCCATTATGTTCTATAACAACATATTCACCACATCTCTTTTTTAATGTACAGTTTGATGGTTCAAATCCAGATAGAACTTCAATTATATTATCAAAAAACCTTATAGATACTGAAGGGAAGCCGTTATTCCACCACAGTTCAAAAATCTTGATTAAAAAATTTCCATAGGTTTCTGGAGTTGTGGAAAAATCACTTATTTTGTCATTTTTTCTATCTATTGCAGGAATAAACTGTAAATATTGAAAATTGTTATTAACAAAAAAATTAAAGATTTTTTCAGGAAATTTTCCTGTATGTTCTCCAATTGTAGATAAAATATTAAATTGAACATTACTTTTCTTTATAAGATTTATAACCTCTATTACCTTCTTATATGTTTTCCTCCCATCATTATATTTCCTATAAAAATTATGAATTTCTTCAGGACCGTCTAAACTAATTCCAACAAAAATATTGTATTTTAGAAAAAATTCAATCCATTTTTCATCTATTAAAATTCCATTTGTCTGTATTGCATTTCCAACAATTTGACCACTTTTACCATATTTTTTTTGAAATTCAATAACTTTATAATAAAAATCAATTCCACATAAAAGTGGTTCACCTCCCTGCCAACAAAAATATATATTTTTTCCTTCTGAATAATCCATAAATCTCTGTATAAAAAACTCAAGAGTTTTTAAATCCATTATTTTACCTTCTGGATATATAGATTTAGTTTTTTTATAGAAGCAATAATAACAATTAAGATTACATAGATAAGAAGTTGGTTTAATTAATAATTCAATTTTATTCATTTTTTTCTGGTAATTTTGCTCCTGTATCTTTAATATAATCCCATAACAATTCTTTAAGGATTTTAAATTCTTTTGGATTTTTATTGATAAGGTCATTTTTTTCTTCTATATCTTCGTTTAAATTGAAAATCAAATATTTCTCATATTGATAAGAATAAACAAGTTTCCAACTATCATAAATAATTGCAGAAGAAGGGGTTCCCCCTTGATTTCCATAGTGAGGCCAGTGAAAAAATAAAGGTCTTTTTATATTTTCTCCTTTTAAAATAGGTAAAAAACTTATTCCATCTTTATGTTGTTCAGGAATTTTTGGTAGTTCTAAGATATCAAGTATTGTAGGGTAAAAATCATTTGAGATAACTGGAAAATCAGATTTTTTTATATTTATTCCAGGTATTTTCATTATTAAAGAAACTCTAATTCCTCCTTGTTCAATCCATCCTTTTCCTTCTCTTAAAGGAAGATTGCAAGTCGGAGAACCCTCAGCAGTTGAAAGTCCACCATTATCAGAAGTAAAAATAATTATAGTATTTTCATATTTTTTTGTTTCTTTTAAAGCATTTATAACCTTTCCTATATTCTCATCAAGATTTTCTATCATTCCTGCATATAAAGGATCTGATTGAATAATTCTTCTTATTACTTTTAAATGTTTTTTATGCTCACAGGGAAAATTTTCTCCTTCTATAAATGGATTTAATTTATCAAGACCAATTTTTTTTGCCTTATTTTTATATTTTTCCACATATCTTTCAGGAACTTGAATAGGTATATGGACAGCATAATGGGATAGAAATAAGAAAAAAGGATGTTCAGTTTCTTTTATTATTTTTATTGCTTCTTCTGTTAATCTATCTGTTAAATATTCTCCTTCTGGTCCATCTTCTAAAGTAGGTATTTTGTAAGGAGAAAAATAACCATATCTTGGCATTCCCCATCCACAACCACCTATATTTTTATCATATCCATAATTTTCTGGCCAAAAATTTTTTCCTCCAAGATGCCATTTTCCAACAAAATATGTTTTATATCCAAATTCTTTAAGATAACTTGCAATTGTTTTCTCTTCCTTAGGTAAGTATTCAAGATTTTCAGGTGGTTTTAATTTACCTATATCTTTTCCTCCTATAAAATTAGTTATACCAATTCTTGCTGGATATTTTCCAGTTTGAATACTTGCTCTTGTTGGTGAACAGACAGGACTTGATACATAAGCATTTGTAAAAACAATTCCATCTTGTGCAATTTTATCTATATTTGATGTTTCATAAAATTCACTTCCATATATACTTAAATCCTTCCATCCAAGGTCATCAATTAAAATAAAAAGAAGATTATATTTTTTCATTCTATTGATGAAGAGGCAAGTTCATATTTTCCTTGTATTCCTTTAATTGTCTTTGATTTTTTATCAAAAAATATTGTCCCAAATTTTTTTAAAAATTCTTTTGCTATTTCTGGATTTTTATCTATTAAATTTTCTGTTTCGTTTGGGTCATTTTTAATATTGAACAGAAAATCAACTTCTTGATCGGGCGTTAAAATGAAACTCCACTCTTTATTTCTTATACATCTATATATACCACCTTTATATCCTGAAATCACCACATCTCTATGTTCATCTTTATCCCCTTTAATTACAGAGAAAAAACTTTTTCCAGCAAGTGGGATATTATTATTTTCAAAACCAAGTATCTCAAGTATTGTAGGTAAAACATCAGGAAACTGAATTAATGATTCAACTTTCCCTTTATAAAATTCTTTTGGAAATTTCATGATAAATGGGACTTTTAATAATTCACTATACATTCTATCTGAACCTTTCAAAAATTTACCATGGTCGCAAAGAGGATGTCCGTGGTCAGCAGTTAAAATTATTAAAGAGTCCTCATAAAAATTCATTCTTTCAAGTTCATCAAATAAAAAACCAAGACAATAATCAACAAAACTCACTTCACCTGCATAAAGTCCTCTTATAAAATCAATTTCTTGTTTTGTAGCCCATTCTTCAGCAACTCCACCCATAGGCATAATTAATCTTTTCCCTTTATAATCTTTTGGAGTATAAGTATCAAATCTTTTAGGTGGGTCCCAAGGTTCATGTGGTTCAAAAGAATCAATCCATAAAAATATCTTTTTATTTGTCTTTCTTGCTTTTTTTAAAAAATCAATACTTTTCTCAACGACTTGCATAGTAAACCAGTTTTTTTCATCCATATCATCTGTATTTGCAAGAAATTGTAAGACCCTTTTTCTCCATTCTTCTGGGTAATTTTCATTCACATAATCATCAAGATTTCTCTTTGTTATAGGAACTTTGTAAGGGTCATATTCCTGCCCTCTTATCCATTCATAAATATTAAATCCTCTATGGTAATTCATACCATGCTTTCTGTAATGATATGTATCTGTAATAAGCCCTGAAATATAATCTTCCCTAATTAAAATCTCTCCAATTGTTAAATCATAATCTGTCAAAGGGCACCATGGTCTATATGGCAATGAATAAAATCCAGTCATTAGTTCATATCTTACGGGAATTGTTGGAAGTCCACAAGGATAAACATTTTCAAAAACAACTGAATTTTTAGCAAAGTTATCTATATTTGTTGTTTTACAACTTTCAATGTTTTCAAAAACTTTCTTCCCTTTATTATAAATACTTACATGGTCTTGCCTCAAACTATCAACCATAATAAAAATTAGATTCATTTTTGTCTCCTTTTTAAAGAAAGTTTTGTAACTAAGAATTATTCTTTTTTATAATTTAATTAGCAAAAACTTAATTTTCGTCAGTTACATCGCCTTTCAATTTTATTTCAAATGTTTTTTCCCTTACTTTCTCTCTTTTATTTCTTTTAATTTCTTTTAAATCTCTTTTTAACAATTTTATTTTTGTCTCTTTTAGAAATTCATGTAAAATTCTTCCCTCACTATGAAACGGTAACCTAATATTCAATATTTTACAAAGAGTTGGAACTATGTCTGTTGTAGAGTATTTAAACTGTTCTTCCTTTGGTATCTTCAGTCCCTTTTTAATAGGAGGACCTGATATTAATAAAGTTCCCATTACAGAAGTTAAATCTGTTTCATATGTTGGTATCATCGGTCCATGATTCTCTCCATTACATGGAAAAATTACCCTATTTTCGTTAATTTTTAAAACTTCTTCACCTGACCATCTATAACCACCAGAATAACAAAAAACAATATCTCCAATATGCTTACCCCATAATCCAACAACAGGGGCCTCTTCTTTAGAAAGGACAAAAGAAAAAACATGTTTTCCAGTTTCAGGGTCTTTTAGGTCTCTCATAAGTTCTATAATTTTGTCTCTTAATTTTTTATACTCTTCTTTTTCTACAATCCCATTTTTTTCTCTTCCTTTTAAATTTATCCATATATGGTTTTGATTTATATAGATTTTACTTTTACTCCAATCAATATTATTTCTGTCAGATGTCTTTTCAATATAGCCATAAGGTAAAAAGTAATTTATTAAAGAGACAGCTTTTTTATTTGCGGGCATTCCATGGTCAGAAACAACAACAAAGATAGTTTTTTTATTATCAAATTTTTTAAGGAAGCAACCAACAAATTTATCTGCAAGTTTGTAGAAATTTTTAATAATTTCCATATATTTAGATGCATTTTTTTCATCATAAAAAGACGACTCTGGTTCAATTCTCCAGATAAATTCATGTCCAACACAATCAAGAATATGCCAATGACAGACAAAAAGTGTATAGTCATTTTCCTCTATAAAAAATTTAGCAACATCTGACCACCAGTTTATTTCCATCTCAACAATTTCTTGAAAAGTTTTAAATTCTATGAGATTATTTTTAAATAAATAAAATGAACGGCTTGAATTTATATATGGACCAAACTTTTTATTTATTTCTTTACCTATTTTTTTATTACTACAGATTGAACCATCTGAAGGGAAAACATCTGTTCTGTAAAGTTTCAAAAATTTTCCATCTTCTGAAAGTTCAATTAGTTTAAAACGAAATGAACCCTTTTTATATTTATTTGAATTACTAATTTTAAATTTTTCTTCAATCCAATCACTCCAATTCCCTTTTCTTAATTCAACTATTTTCTTTTTATAATCCTTTTCTTTACAGATTAAAATTCTATCATATCCCTTTTGAGAAGGAACAACAATCCCAAAATAATCTATTTTTTCAATTTCTAAATCTGTTGGAACTATTTCAATTTTAAATTCAAGAAAGTTTTTATTAGAAAAAGGCAAATTTTTCCAATTTTTTGCAGGTCTAATATTTATAAAAAATTCTTTGTCAATTTCTGGATTATTGTGATAAACAGTTGGCTCTGCAATATCAATAAGTGAGTGAGTAGGAGCAGCAATATAATCAACAAAAACAATATTCTTTTTTGTTGATGGATATCCTAAATAATTCAAAATAGCCGTTTTTTGTCCTGTCTCTGACAAAGTTTCCCAAATATATTCAGCTTTACATATTCCTGAAGTAAAAGCAGAACTACTATAAGTTTTAAAAACTTCTTGATTTTCTCTATGAGTTCCCCATATAACAATAGAATGAGTTCCTGGAGTTGCTCCTGTGACAATTGTTTGCCAGTTTGTAGGAGTTTGTGCTGGAATTACTGGTCTTATTCTTGTAAAAACTCCATTTTTTGCAAGTTTTTTAAAATTTGGCAGGATATCCTCATTCATAAACTTTTCAACTAAATTTGGGACAAGAGCATCAAGCCCTAAAATAACAACTTTTGATTTCATTTTCTGTTCAATTTACAAGATGTCAAAAAAATTTAAAATAATTATATCACAAAGGAGAAAAAAATGGAAAAAATTGAAGAAAAACTTATTGAGTTGGCAAAAATAATAGTAAATAATCAGAAAGCAAAAATTATAATTGAGCCGTATAAGAGAGAAAAAGGATACTGGTTTGGAGGAGGAAAGATAAGAAAAGATAAAGAGAAAAGATTGATAATAACAGGTAGATATAGAAATTTTGGAGATAGCAGATATGGAACTGGACTTGGAGAAAGAGGGCTTGAACTTGCGATTTTTATTTCTGAAGATGATGGGAAGAAATTTAAAAAAATAAAGTCATTTACAAAAAAAGACCTTAAAGTTGGAGAAAAAGAAGTTTTATCAATAGAAGGTTCTTCAATATATTTTAGTGATAAGGTTGAATTATATGTTTCAACTGAGAAAAAAAGGAATTATCCAAAAGGTTTTGAAAAATATCAAAAGGAGGGAACAGGCATTTGGGAAATTGATCTATTAACTGGAGAAGATTTAGAAAGTTTAAGTCCTGAAAATATAAGAAATGTTTTAGTTTCAGAAGACCCTGAAAATCTTCATATTAAAGACCCTGTTGTATTTGACTTGAATAATAAAACATATATGATTTTCTGTCAGCACTCATTCTGTTGGACATGTTCATATTCAGGACTTGCATTAAAAGAGGATAGTAATTTTAGAATAATTTCAAAAGACATTTTACCAAAAGGTTATACTTGGGATGTTGCAGTTACAAGAATAACTGAAAGATTACCTGTTCCAAAAATTGGGATTTTTAAAGATTTGCCTGATATTTCTCTTTATTTCTATGATGGTGCTGAATGTATAAGGGAACATCCTCAATCAGAAAAAGGAGTTAAAAGACCACGCGGCTATTCATGTGAAGAGATAGGTGGAGTTGCTTATGGATTTGATTATGAATTCCCCAAAATACATAGATTAACAAAATATTTTCCTTTATTATTTTCAGATCAAGGAACAGGTTCAAATAGATATGTTTCAACTTTTTTTGATAGAGATAAAATATATGCAATATGGCAGAAATCTGTTTCTGATTTTTCTCAACCACTTTTTTTAAATATAGTAAATATTGAAGAGATAGAAAGAATTTTAAAATGAAAATAGGAGTTTGCGAAAAAGATTTACCTTTAAGTTTGAAAGAAAACTTGAGATGGATTGTAAAAAATAAATTTGATGGATTTCAGATATGGCCAAATAAAATAAAAAATGCGATGGAAATATTGAAATTTTGTAAAAATAATCAGATTATCGTAAGTGCAATTGGTGGTGGTCCAAATCTTGTAAATCCAGAAAAAATGGATGAAACAATAGAGGAATTTAAAAACAGAATTGAACTGGCAATTTTACTTGAAACAGATATAATAACTGCTGAGACAAAGGAATTACCAGATTTTTTAAATGAAAAAGATGGATGGAAATGGTGTGTTGAAATAGTAAGTATAATTTGTGAACTTTGTGAAAATAATAACATATATCTTTCAATTGAGCCATCTGGAAGTTGTTTTATTAAGGATTATTATATGTGGGAAAAACTATCAGAATTTGTAAATTCAAAATCATTAAAAGTGAATTATGACCCTGCAAATATCTTATTGGCTGGCAAAGACCCTGTTGAAGGAGTTTATTTTTTTAAAAGATAAAATTGTTCATACCCATGCAAAAAATATAATTAGAGGTAGAGATGATGCTTATAGAGAAGGGGAGAGTAAAATTTTTGTTAGAGATGTTCCTGCAGATCTTGGTGAGGTTGATTATAGAAGTTATATAAAAGCACTTAAATATATCGGGTATAAAGGATTTCTAACGATTGAAATGCATTCAAGATTAGGTGAGGATAGGAGGCAGGATATTTTAAAGTCAAAGAAATTTTTAGAAGAACTGATTGGGAGGTAAAAATGGAAATAAAAGTTGGAATAATTGGAACTGGGAGAATTTCAAATGCTCACATATTTTCTTTAAAACAGATTGAAAGAGTTAAAATTTTTTCTGTTTGTGATATTAATAAAGAAGTAGCAAAGAAAAAAGCAGAAGAAATTGGTTGTAAATATTATATTGATTATAAAGAAATGATAGAAAAGGAAAATCTTGATTGTGTTTGGATATGCACACCAGCAGATACTCATACTGAAATTGTTTTATATTGTATTGAAAAAAATTTGCCTTTTTTCCTTGAAAAACCACCTGCTTTAAAAAAAGAAGAAACTGAAATAGTTATTGAGAAACTAAAAGAAAAAGATATAATTCATAGTGTAGGATTTATGTTGAGATATGACCCTGCTGTAGAGAAATTGAAAGAGATATTAAAGAATGAGAAAGTTATTTTTATTTCATCTGAGTGGTTTTGGACAATTCCACTTGTTGATTCAATAAAGAGTAAAGAGAAAGCAGGAGGGCAAATAGTTGATCAGGCAATTCATTTTATTGATTTGATTAGATATGTTTTTGGTGAAATAATTTCTATTTATACAAAAAGGGTAAAAGGATTTTTTCCTGAAGAGAAGTTATATACAGGAGATGATGCAAGTTGTTCAATATTTGAATTTGAAAAAGGTATTTATGGAAATCTTTTATGTACTTATGCTTTATTCCCTGAAATCACAAAGTTCCATCCACCGAAAATTAGATTTATATGTAAGAAAAAACTGATTGAGTATACACATAAAAAGATTGTGATTATGACATCTGATAAATATGAAGAATTTATCTGGAATCAAGACCTTTATTATCTTGAAGACAAAGCATTTATTGAAACTTTGATAAGTAAAAATAGAAGAAACATAAAAAGTGATTATTTTGATTCTACGAAAACTTTAAAAATATGCCTTTCCGCTAACCAATCTATGGAGAAAAACAAAATCATCCAAATCTAACTTTACTTTAAAATTATATCTTTTAATCTATATTATGTCAAAAAAATTTGACTTTTCAGAATTGATGGATTTTAATTTTTCTATTATGGGGAATAAAGATAGATTTTTTAATCTTATGAATTATAAGGAAGTTGATAGAGTTCCAGTAAATTTAGTAGGTATTTGGAATGATACTCTTGAAAGATGGAAAAAAGAGATGCTATATATTATAAAGACCCAAAGATTTTATATAATGCATTGTGTTCATATCCAATAAATCAATTGAGTAAAAAATCAAAAAAATTGTGGAGAGAATTGTTAGAAATTAATAGAAA
>CALIVE010000035.1 GCA_938048445.1 Minisyncoccota bacterium
TGAATCAAAATTGGTATAAGATTTAGTCCTGCCTACAATTACATAGTTTTTTTCATCAACTAAATATACGTAAGATGGTGAGTCTAATCTTAAACCTCCCAAAACTTGTCCCCAACTTGCACAATAACCAGTTAAGGTTGATGCTTTCTCTCCTTCTCCAAGTCGATTCACGGCTGAAACAGAATATTTGTAAGATAAGCCTGCTGTAACATTATTATCAGTAAAGGTTAAAGTTGAGGAAGATGTAGTTGCAATTAAATTATCATTTTTGTAAATTTTGTAATAAAGAATAGGAAAGCCTCCATCAGATAAAGGAGGTTTCCATTTAAGAACTATTTTATTAACAAAAGCATCTGCGGTTAAATCTTGTGGAGCACTTGGAACTGTTCCTGGGGTTGATGAAGCAATATTACTTGGGTTTGATTCATCACAATTTTGACCTTTCGCAGTTACATAATAGTAATATGTTTGCCCATTAATTAAGTTAGTATGAGTATAAGAGTTTGTGGGATGAGTAACTGTGGCTGTTTTAGTATAGTTTGTTCCAGTGCTTACATAAATAAAGTAATAATCTCCATCATTTAATGAAGAAGAAAGGTACCAATTTAATTGAACTCTTTTATCACCTGGAGTAGCTGTCAAATTAGATGGAGGTGAACATTTAGGTGTTAACAATCTTGCACTTACTTGATTACTTGGGGAACTTTCTCCATATTGATTTCGAGCTGTTACTTGATAATAATAAGTAGTATTTGAAATAACCTGCGTGTCAGTATAAGTTAAAGTTAATGGTGAAGTTGTAGCTATTAAAACAAAGTTAGAAGGAGTATTTGTAGCTCGGTAAATGTTATATTGAGTCAAAGGAGCACAGTTTGTATTGCTTTCAGGAGCTTGCCAAGTTAAGGTAATACTGCTTACTGTGGAAGAAGCATTTAAAGATCTCGGAGGCGATGAAGTGCCAAAAGGTGTTGCTGTAACAATATTACTTGGATTACTTTCACCATCACGATTTTTTGCTTTAACATAATATTGATATTCTTTACATATTTCTAAGTTTGTATGTTCAAATGAAGTTTCTGTATAATTCTCCTTAATTTTTTGTTTAAAAACTTTCGTTTCATAGATATCATATCCAGTAATCATACTTCCTCCATCATCAGAAACACTCCAATTCAAAGTAACCTTTTTATTTCCAGCAATTGCACTAAGCGTTGGAGGTCCTGGTACAGTTGAAGGAGTTTCACAAACAGTATCGGAAAGTTTACTTTCTCCTACTTCATTAACTACAGAAACTCGATAGCAATATTTTGTTCCTTTAGTTACGCCAAAATCAATATAAGTAGTTAAGGCGGTTGAAGTTAAAAGGTCTTGTTCAGTAGGAGTTGCATTTATTCTTTTATAGATTTTATAGGTAGAAATTGTTCCATATCCAGTATCATCGGGTGCATTCCAGGTTAAAGTTATAGAAGTCGAAGTATAGCCTAAAACTCTAAGATTGTTTGGTGGGTTGGGTTTTGATTTAATTTTTATCTTAACAGGCACAATAACAACTGATCTATAAGGATCATTGCTTTGAATATAATATTTGCAGGTAAATAGATGTTTTGAATTTAAGGAACTTGCATTAACAGTTATAGTTACTGTTGTTGAACTTTGTGGAGGAATTGAATTAGAAGGATTTGAAGCAGTTACAAATGATGGACAACTTGAGGAAGAATCTTCAAGTGTAAATTGTATAGAAATAATATTAAGATTTTCATCACCTTTATTAAGAATATTAAATGAGGTAGATGCGCTGGCACCTATTTGAGTCTCAATTGTTAAACTTTTTGGATTAACAGAAATTCTCGGTTTTGCTTGAAAATTGCAGGTTATATTTAAATTAAGTGGATTTTTTTCAAAATCATTATTCCAAAGTTCTAATGTTGTTGTCACTGTTGTAGAAGCATATAATCCTTGACCATTACAAGTAATTCTTAATTTTTCAAAGCTATATGGATGAACAGTTAAGTATTTTTTATCCGTAAGAATTCTACCAGTTTTTCTTGTATCAATAATGTTATAAACAACTAAGGTGGTGCTTCCTGTGTTATGAATTTTAATCTCAGTAGAAGAAGCAGTGTTTATAGAAGTATTAATATTTATATTAGTTTCACTTACTTCTATTTGTGGTTTCAAACCAGTTAATCTATTGCTTCCATAAATTTCTGAAGGCGAAATAGTCAATAAAGAACCTAATTCAAATATATTTGGGTCATCACCACCATCATTAGATACTCTATCGTCAGAACCACCTAATTTATAACGCGCACATTCGAAATTAGCATTTAGTTCAAATCCTTGTATTTTTCTATTGAATACATAACTATAAAATAATTTTTGTGAAAAGGAATTTGTGGGGTCTATAGGTAATTCGTTAATTGGTAATTGACCAAGAACTTTTAAATTAACTGGCAACCAACCACTTCCATCTAAGTTTCTCAAATTAACACTATTTACAGCTTTAATTTGCCATAGTTTATCACCAATATTGGTTGAAGTAGGAATATTTTCTTTATCTGACGGAGCAGATATATAAATTGTTGAACTTGCTTCATCTACAGCTGTTAAATTTGGTCCTAAATTAGGATTAGAGTAATTATTAATATAGTGGATTAAAAGGGTATTTAATTGATTTAAATCTTTAATTCTTTGAGAATCTCTTGAACATTTAAAAAGCTCCACCGGCCTAACTACTGTAAGCAAAATTCCACCAAGAATAGCTAAACCAGCTAAAACTGATAATATTTCTATTAAAGTAAATCCTTTGGTTAATTTCATATTTTTAGATTAAAATTATAATATAATCTGGTAAAGAAAAGATTTGATTGTGGATAAAGCTCCCATCGTCTAATGGATAGGACACTGCCTTCTCAGGGCAGAAATGCGGGTTCGAGTCCCGCTGGGAGCACAAATTTTATAGGTTTTTATCATCTTCTTCACTCATTTGTTTTTTTTCCAATTTTTTCTGGCAACTTTGACATCCACCAACTCCAGCTTCTCCTATTCCATAAATATGCTTTTTCATAATATAAAAAATTATCTCCTCAAATGTGCTTTGGGCGTCAGAAAAAGTTATATCATTAGTTTCTAAACTTTTAGCTAAATCTAAAATTTCACTATTTTCATAATTAATATGTAATTTAGAAAGTGCGAGTATTTTACCAATTTTTGTTTCCAATGCATCAGATGAAGTTGATTGAATTAATAATTCTCTTATGAAATTGGGGATAATTTCTGTGAATAATTCTTTTCTCTCTTCTTCGCTAATTTCATCTACCTTAAAATATTTTTTTACCAAATTCTCGAATTCTTCAATTTCTTTTTTGGAATCACCGTTTAAATAAAAAGATTCTTTTTGTTTTTCCATTTTGAGTTATAATTAAATTTTAAAAAAATAAAATCTCAAAATGCGGAACTTTATTACAACATCTATTCCTTATGTCAATGATAGCCCTCATATTGGTCATCTTTATGAATTTATTTTAGCAGATATTTTTGCGAGATACAAAAAATTATTGGAGGAAGAAGTCTTTTTCCAATCGGGCACTGATGAAAATGGAATGAAAATGGTAAAATCAGCAGAAGAAAAAGGTAAAAATGTTAAAGAATTTGTTGATGAAAAATACGCTGAGTTTTATTCTCTAAAGGATAAATTCAATTTAAGTTTTGATAAATTTATAAGAACCACATCTGAAGAGCATAAAATTGGAGTTTATAAGTTTTGGAAATTATGTGAAAAAGATATTTATATTGATAAATACTCTGGATTTTATTGCATAAGTTGTGAGGCCTATTATGATGAAAATGAAGCACCCAATTTAATTTGCCCAGTTCATAAAAAGAAATTAGAAAGATTTGAAGAAGAAAATTATTTTTTTAAACTAACAAAATATTTAGATAAAGTAAAAAGTTTAATTGAAAAAGATAAAATAAAAATATTTCCGACTGAGAAGAAAGTTGAAATTTTAAATATTCTTCGAGAAGGAAAGATAAAGGACTTAAGTATTTCTCGAGATATTAAAAGAAGCAAAGGATGGGGAATACCTGTTCCCAATGACAACAAGCAAGTAATTTATGTTTGGTTTGATGCTCTTTTAAATTATTTAACAGGTTTAGGTTTTGGTTCAAAAAATGAAAGTTTATTTGAAAGATTTTGGCAAAAAGGAATTGTCTATCACTTTATCGGCAAAGATATTGTAAAATTTCATGCAATCTACTGGCCAGCAATGCTCCTTTCAGCAAATATAAAAGTTCCTGAAAATATAATTGTTCACTATCATATTACTATTGAGGGAGAAAAAATGTCAAAAACCTTAGGAAATGTAATTTCACCCGATGATTTTTTGAAAGATTATCCCTATGAAGCAGTAAGATTTTATTTAGCTCACCAACCTTTATTTAGCGATTGGGATTTTTCTTGGCAAAGTTTTGACGCTTTTTATCAAGGAGTTTTAAAAAAGGATTTAGCCAATTTGATTTTAAGAATTTTTGGGATTTTAAAAAATATTGACTTAGATGAAATTGATTTTGAAAGCACAGAATTTGATTCGGAATTTAAAAAGTATTTCAAAAAATTTAAAGAAAATATGGAAAATTTTGAATTTAATTTAGCCTATCAAAAATATTTTGATTTAGTAAAAAATTTAAACCAGTTTATTGATTATAAAAGAATCTGGGAAAGTAAACACTTAGAAGATATTCGAATCATTATCAAAGGGTTATTAGAAATTTTAAAGGCTTATGAACCACTTCTTCCAGAAACAATAAATTCCATTAAAAATAAAATCGAAATTAAAAATGGAAAATTTGTTAATAAAAAAATAACATTTTCTCCTTTTTATAAGTAAGAAACTAATTTTTACTAAACAATCTCTCTGTTAGCTTCCAAATATCACCTGCTCCCATTATAATACAAATATCATCTTTTTTAAGATTTTCCTTTAAGAATTTTTTAATATCTTCGAAGTCTTTGATATAAAACTTATTTTTCGGAGTTTTAATAGCTTCTAATAAAATTTTCGAGTTGATTTTTCTTTTTATTGATTCCTTTTCTCTACCAGCAACTGAATAAATATCAGTTAAAATAAGAACATCTGCTAACTTAAAGCAATCAATAAATTTATTAAAAAGCAATAAAGTTCGATAATATTGATGGGGTTGAAAAACTAAATATAATTTTTTACCCTTTTTTAGAATCTCCTTTGCTGCTTGTAAAGTTGCTTTTATCTCTGTAGGATGATGGCCATAATCATCAAAAATCTTTGCCCCATTTAAGTAGCCTTTGAATTCTAATCTTCGCCAAATTCCTTTAAATTCATAAAGTGCTTTTAAGATTTTTTTATCATTCAAATTAAAAATTTTTCCCACCTTATAAGCAGCTAAAGAATTACTAATATTATGAATACCAGGAACAGAAAGTCGAAGTCTTTTAGGTTTTTCTCTTAGCGTATAAAATATTTTTTTAATATTTTTATTTTTGATTTTTTTAGCAAGATTATAAGCAATTTTATCATCTTTATTAACAATTAAAAATTTGCCAAGTTTTGAAAATGTTCCTTGATATTTTTTTCTTTGATTCATTTTATAAATAAATTTTTTAAATGCTTCCAAAATATTTTTAAGATTTTTATAATAATCTAAGTGCTCTTCTTCAATGTTGGTAATAACAATAATATCTGGATAATGATTCAAAAATCCTGCTTTATATTCATCAGCTTCAATGACTAAAATCTCACCTTTTCCATATCTAAAATTACTGGGTTCCTTATTAATTCCAAAGCCATTTACTTTACTTCCAATTATTACTAAAGGATCAAAACCTGCTTTGATTAAAAGGTTAGCTATCATTGCTGTAGTTGTGCTTTTACCATGCATTCCGCTAATAGCAATAGTAAAATATTTTTTTGTAAGTTCTCCTAAAGCTTTAGGATATGAATAAGTTTTAATTTTTAGTTTTTTTGCTTTTAAAAGTTCAGGGTTATCCTTAGAGATTGCATTCGTGTAAATTACTAAATCAACATCTTTTTCTAAATTTTCAGCTCTATGCCCTAAATAAAATTTAATTTTTGAAAGTTCTTCTTTAGAAAAAACATTAGGATAATTTAAATCGCTTCCCGAGATTTTGTGTCCTTCATAAAGATAATATTTCGCTAAAGCACTTATTCCTATTCCTCCTATTCCAATAAAATGTATTTTCATATTTAAAAAATTTTAAATTAAAATTTTTTAATGGGCTGGCGTTTTAGAAAAAGATTGTTTTACATTTTCTTATTAGTTTTTATAATTTTCTTATTTTTTTCACCCAAGATTTATCGTTTAATATTTTATCCATCTTGCTTTAATAATAGATTAGATCCTGGCGAAGAAGGTGTTGATTGTGGAGGGCCTTGTCTTCCCTGCGAAGTAAAAGGTCTCAAAGATTTAATTGTTGAAAAACCTATAATTTTAATTTACCCAGATGAGACAATGGATCTTATTGGAATTGTAAGAAATCCAAATAAAAATTATGGCCTCATAGAATTTAAATACAAGTTTATTCTTGAAGGAGAGAATGGAGAAAAATTTGAAAAAGAAGGTATAAGTTTTATTTTGCCACCAGAAATTCAGCCAGGAAATAAATATATAACTGAACTAAATCTTAGGGCTCCTGATTTTGTAATAAAAGATTCAAAATTAGAAATAAATTACGAGCCAGAAAAATGGAAAAAAATCGAATTTGAGCCAATTAAAATTAATCTTTTAAATTACAGAATTGAAGAAGGAAATTTTAGTGGTGAAATTATTAATGAAAATTTCAGAGACTATTCTAAGGTAATTATCAACATTATTTTTAAAGATGCGTATGGAGAAATAGTAGGATTAGGTAAAACAACTTTATATGACTTTAAAAGTACAGAAAAGAGAGCAATTTTCTTGCCAGAGGTTTCTAAATTTCTTGGCGAGCCAAAGGAAGTTTTTATTTATCCTGAAATAAATCTCTTTGAGGAATGATCAGAGGTTTGAAATTAAATTTTAAAATTTTACTAATCTTAACTATTTTGATGCTTATTTCTTTGTCAACTTTATTTTCTTTAGGAAAAGTTGAGAATTTTTATAAAAATTTATTTTTCTGGGTAATAGCCTTTTTAATTATTTTCTCTCCAGCAATTATTAGGTATGATTATCTTTTCAGATTTCCTTACCTTCAATTTTTTTATACTTTATCTATAATCTTGTTAATAATCTTATTTATAATTCCTTCAAAAAATAGAAGTTGGATTCAAATTGGAGATTTTTCTCTTCAACCAAGTGAGTTTACAAGAATCTTCTTTTTAATTATCTTAGCAATCTTTTTAAGTAAATATTATCATCTTATGAAGAATAACTTTTTCATTTTTTTAAGTTTTCTTGTTGTTTCTCCTTTTATGATTTTAATTTTGCTCCAACCAGATTTAGGTATGTTTATTCTCTACTTTTTAACCTGGCTTGCAGCTATTTCCTTATATCTCCCCTTTAAAAAGCTTATCCAAATAACTCTTTTACTAATATTAATAGTTGCTATTAGTTGGATATTTTTATTAAAAGATTATCAGAAAGAAAGAATATTAACTTTTATTAATCCTTATAAAGATCCCCTAAGATCTGGTTATAACATAATTCAGCTTAAAATAACCTTAGGTTCAGCAGGTTTTTGGGGGAAAGGCTATAATCAAGGAACACAAGGTAGATTAGGTTTCTTACCTTCAGCAACTACTGATTTCATTCTTGCTAGTTTTATTGAAGAAAGAGGATTCATAGGGTTATTCTTATATTGTTTTTTAATGACAATTTTTCTTTCTATTATTTACTTTGAAAATCAATTTATAACCAATCCTCTTTACTACACCTTTTCCAATCTACTCTTAATCCACTTTGCTATTAAATTTCTTTTAACAACAGGAGTAAATTTAGCTATTTTGCCGATTATTGGTCTTCCTGTACCATTTTTAAGCTATGGTGGTTCACATCTAATTTCTGATGCTATTTTATTAGCTATTTGGCACTCTTTGAGATATTATTAATTTTTTTAAAATTATTAAAAAGGTCGAGATTTAAAAGAGAAAAAGAATGGGACCAGTTTTAAAACTTTTTCTTTCAATTATCTTGGTCTTAATAATAGCAATGGTTGCAACTTGGTATATAAAAAAACCTCAGGCGCCTCAAATTGTAGAAATGAATGAAGAAAAATCTTTACCTCCAAGAGAAACTAATATAGAAATTTTTAAAAATATACCAATTGAAACAATAAAGCCACAGATTTCTCCTAAACCTCAAATTAAAACCTTCCAAGAAGTCGGAACAGAAACAGCTACTTCAGAAGAATCTATTGAAACTTTGGAAATTATCATCACTGCCAAAGAGTTAAGATTTAATCCTACAGAAATCACAACCAAAAGTAATTTACCGCTTGTGATTATTTTTAAAAATGAAGATAATATTCCACTTGATTTAAAAATTTCTAATGAAAGTTGGAGTATAAAATCTGATTTAGTAGCACCTGGTTCAACTACAAAAATAGAAATAAAATTTCCTGGTCCTGGCGAATATGAATTTTACTCCACTGTTCCTATAGCCCAAGAGAAGAATATGAAGGGAAAAATAATTGTTAAATAATGAGCCAGGGACGGGATTCGAACCCGCGACCCCCGCATTACCAGAGCGGTGCTCTGCCACTGAGCTACCCTGGCTTCCTCAATACTATTATACAAAATTTATCCTTTAATCACTCCTACCGGAATTAATTTAACAATTTTTTTAGCAATACCAATATTATGTACAACATTAACAACTTGAGAAACATCTTTATAGGCAACTGGAGCTTCTTCAGCAAGACCAGACATACTTCCAGCAGCTACAGCAATTCCTCTTGACTCTAATTCTTTTTTTAACTCAGAACCTCTAACTTTTCTTTTAGCTTCGGTTCTTGACATCATTCTTCCAGCTCCATGGGGCGAAGAACCAAAAGAAAGTTCCATTGCTAATTCTTGACCAATTAAAACATAACTTGAAGTTCCCATTGAACCAGGGATTAAAGTTGGCTGACCTATTTCTCTATATTTTTCTGGAAGCTCAGGATGTTTTGCTGGAAAAGATCTTGTTGCTCCTTTTCGATGAACTAAAAGTTTTTTATTATCATAAACTTCTTCTTTAACAATATTATGAGCAACATCATAGACTTGTTTTA
>CALIVE010000036.1 GCA_938048445.1 Minisyncoccota bacterium
AGTTAGAAAATTCTATCAAGACCATCTTGGAATGAGTTGGCATGGAAATTGGATTGGCCCTCAAGGTGTTAAAGCTCTTAAGGATGCCTTAGTTGTTCAAGCTCCAGCAGAGGAGGAAGTAAGCCCAGAGGAAGGAGCAGCTCCTACTCCAGGAGTTTCAGCCGATGTTTTAGCACAAGTTCTTCAAAAGATTCAAGCTGGAGATATTCAAGGAGCTTTAGCTTTACTTCTTCAGGCCTTAGGTGCTCAAGTACCAACACCAGAACAACCAACAGCAACACCAACACCAACTGAGCAAGCTGGAGAAGCAGTTGTTGAAGTAAGATTAGCTGCTACACCAGCAAGTGGAGTAGTTGTTAAAGAAGATCAATCAGCTGATGTTTTAGGAATTAGAGTAATTTCTCGAAATGCCTACTCAGATGTTCAAAGAGTAAGATTCGATTTAACATCCAATGTAGTACCTACAAGAGTATTTAAAGGTTTTGAGCTTTATGATGGCGAAAATAAATTAGCTTCTGTATCTGCTGGTGACTATATAAGAACTGGTACAAATGTTTATCAATATACCTTCACAGGTTTTAGCTCCAGAGTTTCTGCTAATAGTGAAAAAGTTCTAACAATTAGAGCAGTAGTCAACCCAACTGTTGATTCAAGTGATGTTCAAGGTAAAACATTCACAGTCGAAGTCAAGGATGGTTATGTAAGAGCAGTTGATGGAGTCGGAGTTCAACACACCCCAACTGTTTCTGGAACAGTTTCTAGAAGCTTCACAGTTGAAAAAGCAGTTATAACAGGAGTTTCCCTCTCAGTTTACAAACATCAAGATTCTCCTTACACCAATAACTTTGCTGCTGATGTCAATCGCGATGTTAAGGACTTAGAACTTGTAAGATTTGTAGTAAGAGCTAATCGAGATACCCTCAAACTCCAAGAAATAAAAGGTACTTTATCTGTTAGTAATGTTAATGACTTTGAAACACTTTCTTCAGTTAAATTAGTTGATGCAAATGGCAATGTTCTTGATTCAGTTGCTAACCCAACAACAACAGCTAATGGAGTTGTTTTCCAAGGAGTTGATTTCAATACTCCATTAACCACAATTGGTAAAGATCAAACTGTAGTTCTTAGAGTTCTAGCTGATGTAAAGGTTGCTTCAAACTTGCCTACAACCTCACCAGCTACAATTTTCTTCACAGTTACCAACGTTTCAGCTGAGGATTCTCAAGGTAATACTGTAAATGCACTAAATCTTTCTGTAGCTGGAGATACTATGAATCTCTACAGGGTTGTAGCTGCTAACTGGAAAGTTATAAATGCTAATGCTTCTGTTGATACTCCTCAAACTGGAACTTCAACTTTGAAGGCAACATTTAGAGTTCAAGTAACTGCTCAAGGTGGTGATGTATATATTCCTGATAACGGTTTTGTTGCTACTACAACAGGTGCAACACAAATTGGTATGGGAACACCTGTTGTAACTCCTGTTAGTGGAGTTGAAACAAGCGGAAACAACTTCGTTGTTAGAAATGGCAATACCGGGGTATTAGAGGTTCAATTTGCAGTAACTCCTTCTTCATGGAATGCTGGCTATCATAGGGTAAAACTTCAAACTATGACTTGGGATAATGATCCAGCTGAAAGTGGTAATATGACAACTAACTTCCCAGGTACTGTTGAAACTAACACCCTCACAAATGCAGTTCATATTAGCAGATAGCCTTTGCTGCTAATTAACTTAGTAAGAGCCCTGGCATCTGCCAGGGCTCTTACTTTTTTAAGATTGATTTTTTATTTAAATGATTTAAAATTAAAGGATGAAAAAGGAGGATAAGTATATTTTATTTTTTATAAAATTACTTGTTTTCATTATTCCTTTTTCTTTGATTTTAGTCTGCCCTCGTTATTTTTGTACTTTCAATCTTTTCTTTCCTTATATTACTGGTAAAGGAATATTTTTTAGGATTTTGGTTGAAATAGCCTTTGCCTTAACTTTAATTTTGCTTTTAAGGAACCTACAATTTTTACCTAAAAATAATGATTATGTTTTCTGGTCATCAGTTCTTTTAGCTATTGGTTTACTTTTTCTTATTCCCTTTTCAATAAGACCTTATCTTTCCTTTTGGGGAAATGCTGAAAGAATGGAAGGCTATTGGGGATTAATTCATTTTTTAATGTGGTTCTGGATCTTGTATATTCTTTTCAAAATTGAGCCAAACTATAAAAAAACAGTTTTTTATTCTTTTTTAATAGTTCTTTATATAGTTTCTTTGATTGAAATTAGTCAAAGCCTTCAAGGAATTATAAGGCCAGATTCTACTTTTGGAAATCCTACTTATGTTGGTTTCTTTTCAGTTTTGATGTTTTTTATTTGTCTATATTTTCTTAAAAATTCAAGTATTTTTGAAAAAATCTTTATCTTTTTAGGAATATTTTTTAGCCTTTTAAATATAATAATATCTCAAACAAGAGGTTCAGTTTTAGCTTTATTAATTGCCATTCCAGCTGCTCTGCTCTATTATTTTTTGAGTTCAAAAACAAAAATCTGGATAAAAATATCTGTTATTTTATTTATCCTTTCTTTTTTAGCTCTTTTTTATCTTTTAATAAATTCCCCTTATGCTGAATATTTAGGAATTTTAAAAAGACTTTATGATACCTTAAAAGACCCTCGTGCTTATATGTCAAGATGGTTAGCTTGGGGTATCTTTTTAAATGCCTGGAAAGAAAAACCATTATTAGGTTATGGTTTAGAAAATTCGCCTATTGCTTATTTTAAAGCCTTTAACCCAGAAATTTTCAATTACGAAGAAGTTATATTTGATAGGCCACACAATAAATATATTGAAATTTTAGTTACAACCGGTATTTTAGGAGGAATTTTTTGGTTAATCTTCTTTATATCTATTTTCTATGCAATTTTTAAAAATTTAAATAATAATTATGAAAAAGCAATTTTGTTTGGCTTCTTCTTAGGATATTTGGGGCAAAATCTTACTCTTTTTGATATTCAAGCAAGTTACCTTCCTTTCTTTTTTGGCTTATCATTGCTTTCTCAATCTTCACTTTTTCAAGGTAAAAAGGCTATTAGAAATATTTCCTTGAGAATTTTAATTTTCGGTCTTTTATTTTTAGGTTTATTTATTAATTTGTTCCATTTCTATATTGTTAGAGAAATAATAAATGCAATTACTTCTCCTTATCCTTTAGGAATAGCAAAATTTCAGCACTTAATTTCTTTTAATACTAACTTCATTCCAGAGATTGCCACCATGGCTCATAGATATTTAGAAGGTAATATTTCTAAGGTAGAAACATTAGAAGAAGTAAATGATTTTACTAAAATTTATGTTCGAGCTTTTAAAAAAGATCCTTATGATCCTCGAATTCATAATATTTTAATTTTGCATCTGAGTAGACTACTAAATGCTAAACAAAAAATAGGCTTAGATTACACACCAGAATACAATCTTATTTTGAAAGTTTATGAGTCTTATCTAAAAATTTATCCAAATTATCCTGATCTTCAATTAGATTACGCAAAATTTTTGCAAAGTATGGGCAAATATGAAGAAGCTTTAAAAATATTAGAAAATGTAAAAGTAAAATACAGAGAGTCACCAAGAGTTGTTTTTATGTTAGCCAATCTCTATCATCTATTGGGCAAAAAAGATATTGCTTTCGAATTAATAAAAGAAACAATAGCCAGAGGTTTGAGGCCCCAAAATCAAATCCAATATTTAATTGTCTTAAGGATTTTAAAAGATACAGCTCCAGATTGGTTTGAGGAAATTTTAAACGAATATAAGCAAAATTTTAATGACACATCTTCCATAGAAATCTTAAAAAAGGCTTTAGAATTATCTGATTGATTATAATCCTTAAAACTCTTGACAATCGATTTTCTTTTTCTTATAATTTTAGTAACTAAAAATTAATTTCTTTTGCAGAAATTATTCAGTTTAAAATCCCATTTAATTTTTATTAAAATTCAGCGCTTTTGTCAAGCGCCAGTTATATGATTTTGCCAACAAAACGACTTAGTAAATTTGAAATAGTTCCGCCTGAGAGTTTGACTGCTTATCAATTAGAATCTTTTGCAAAGTTTATAAAGGAAGATTTAAAGAGAGTCTTTTTAGAGTTCTTTCCGATTTTTGATTACAGCGGTAAAGAATTTAAGCTGGAATTTTTGGATTGTTATGTAGGAAAACCAAAGTATTCTGAAGATGAATGTAAAACAAAAGGTTGGACCTACTCAGCACCTTTAAGAGTTAAATTAAGGTTAATCAACTTGACAAGCAAGGAAGAAACAGAGCAAGATGTCTATTTTGGAGATATCCCCGTTATGACCGAACGGGGAACTTTTATTATTAATGGAAATGAAAGAGTTATTGTTAGCCAACTCCTTCGGTCTCCAGGAGTCTATTTTACAGCTGTAAAATTTGGCGAAAGAAATCTTTTCGGAGCTAAAATAATTCCCTTCCGTGGAGCCTGGTTAGAATTTCAAGTAGAACCAAGCAATGTTTTACAAGTAAGAATTGATAGGCGTAAAAAAGTTCCTGCTACATTGCTTTTAAAGGCATTTGGTACAAGCTTACAAGATATTGAAAAAGAATATTTATCCTTAGATGAAGGTTTAGATATTATTAAAACTACACTAAAAAAAGACGATACCCAAACCCAAGAGGAGGCTCTTCTTTTTATTCATTTAAAACTTAGAAGCTTTGAACCAAATACTTATGATAATGCCTTGGCTCTTTTTGAAAATTTATTTAAAAAAGAATTAAGATATTCTCTATCACCTGTAGGTAGATATCATTTAAATAGAAGATTAAATAGAAATTCCGACTCATTAATTTTAGAAAAAGAAGATATTGTTGAGGTTATTAAAGAAATCTTAAGACTTCAAAAAAATCCTAAATCTCAACCTGATGATATTGATGCGTTGTGGAATCGAAGAGTTAGAGGAATTAGAGATTTACTTGAAAATCAAACACGAATTGCTTTAACCAGACTCACAAAAACTATTCAAGATAGATTTTTGAGTTTAGATAAATCACAAAAAAATTATCCAGGACAAGTAATTTATTCTAAGGTTTTCGCAAATGCAATTTCAGAATTTTTCAATATTTCTCCACTTTCTCAACTTGTAAGCCAAATTAATATATTATCTGAGCTTGAACATAAAAGAAGGTTAACAGCAAGTGGTCCAGGAGGCCTTACTAAAGAAAGAGCTGGTTTTGATGTTCGTGATGTTCATCCTACTCATTACGGAAGAATTTGCCCTGTTCAAACTCCAGAGGGGCAAAATATTGGTTTAATTACTCATAAAGCAATTTATACACGAATTAATGAATATGGATTTTTAGAAACTCCTTACTATAAGGTTGAAAAAGGAAAAGTAAATAAAAAGGAAATTATTTATCTAACTGCCTTTGAAGAGAATAAATATAAAATTGCCAGTGGTAGTACTCCAATTGATGAAAAAGGAAATATTTTGTCTGACTATGTTGAAGGTCGTGCTTATGGAGAACCAACTTCGTTAAGTAAGGAAGAAGTAGAATTGATTGAAATTTCTCCAATCCAGCCCTTTTCCGTAGCTACTAATTTAATTCCTTTTTTGACTCACGATGATGCTAATAGAGCCCAAATGGGTTCAAATATGCAAAAACAAGCTGTTCCTTTAATTAAGCCAGAAATACCTATTGTAAGCACTGGTATTGAAGAATATGTTGCCCGTGATAGTGGTTATCTAATTGTTGCTGAAGATGATGGTGAAGTCTTAGAAGTTGATGCTGAGCATTTAAAGGTTGTTTACTATCGAAAAGGTGGCAAAAAAGAAACAAAAATCTATTATCTTAAAAAATATCACCGAACTAATGATTTTACTTGTATTAATCAAAAGGCTATTGTTCGTAAGGGACAAAAATTTAAAAAAGGTGATGTTTTGGTTGATGGACCTGGAACCAAAAATGGTGTTTTAGCATTAGGAGCCAATCTTTTAGTAGCCTTTTTGAGCTTTAGGGGCTATAATTTTGAAGATGCTATTGTTGTCTCTGAGAGGTTATTGAAAGATGATGTCTTCACATCTATATCTATTGAAGAATTTTCTATTGATGTTCGTGATACAAAGCTTGGTATGGAAGAAACTACTGCTGACATTCCAGGAGTTCCTGAAGCTAAATTAAGAAATCTTGATGAAGAAGGTATTGTAAGAATTGGTGCTGAAGTAAGAGCCGGTGACATCTTGGTGGGAAAAATTACTCCTAAAAAGGAAATCGAACTCACTCCTGAAGAAAAATTATTAAAAGCTATTTTTGGAGAAAAAGCTGAAGAAGTAAAAGATACATCTCTTTATTTGGAACCAGGTAAATCAGGAAGAGTTATTAGAGTTAAAATTTTAGAAAGGTCTAAAGGAGAAATTTCCGAACCAGGAGTTATTAAAAGAATATCAGTTGAAATTGCTAAATTAAAAAAACTTCAGATAGGAGATAAACTTGCTAATCGTCATGGAAATAAAGGAGTTATTTCAGTCATCATGCCCGAAGAAGATATGCCCTTTTTGCCTGATGGAAGACCGGTTGATATAGTCCTTTCTCCCTTAGGTGTTGTTTCAAGAATGAACTTAGGACAGATTTTAGAAATGCATTTAGGTTATGCTGCAAAAATTTTAGGTTATCGAGTTATTTCTCCAGCTATTTCAGGAATTGGTGTTGAAGAGGTTAGAGAAGAGATGAAAAAAGCTAATTTACCAGAAGATGGTAAATTGATTTTATATGATGGAAAAACCGGAGAACCATTTAGAGAAAAAGTTGGAGTTGGTGTAATGTATGTTATGAAGCTTATTCATATGGCTGAAGATAAGATTCATTCAAGGTCTATAGGTCCATATTCTTTAATTACCCAACAACCCTTAGGAGGAAAAGCACAATTTGGTGGTCAGAGATTAGGAGAAATGGAAGTCTGGGCTTTAGAAGCTTATGCAGCAGTTAATAATTTGCAAGAAATGTTGACTATAAAATCAGATGATGTTATTGGTCGAGGTAAGGCCTATACCAATATAATAAAAGGAGAGCCAATTCAAACCCCAAATATTCCATCCTCTTTCCATCTTTTAGTGAAAGAACTAAATGGTTTAGGATTTTCAATTGAAATTAATAAAGAAGAACTTCCTCCTCCATCCGAAGCTCTTCAAGCTGAAGAATTAGAGGTTAAAAAACCATTAGATCAGACAGAATTAAAAGTTGAAGAAAAATGAAACCATTTGATATAAAGTCAATTAAAATCAAATTAGCTTCTCCTGAAGAGATTTTAAATTGGTCCTTTGGTGAGGTTACTAAACCAGAAACAATTAACTATCGAACTGGTAAGCCTGATCGAGAAGGTTTATTTTCTGAAGTTATTTTTGGCCCAATAAAAAACTTTGAATGCTCTTGTGGAAAATACAAGGGTTATCAATATGCTGGTCATAAATGTGATCGTTGTGGTGTTTTGGTAACTCGTTCTTCAGTCAGAAGAGAAAGAATGGGCCATATAATGCTTGCAGCACCAGTGATGCACATATGGTTTTTAAAGGTTTATCCTTATCCTGTTTCTCTGCTTTTAGGAATTCCTAATACTCAATTAGAAAAAGTAATTTATTATTCTGCCTATATCATAGTTCAGGTTGATGAAGAGAAAAAGAAAAAATTATTAGAAAGTATTGAAAAAGAATATAAAGAAAAAATTAAAACTTCGGAGGATAAAGAATTAAAGGATCAAATTAAAGAAACTTATAAAAAAATCAAAGAAGAACTTGATTCTATAAAAGTAAAAAGGGTTCTTAGTGATGTTGAATACTTTACACTTTCTCGAAAATATCCAGGAATTTTTGAAGTTGATATGGGAGCTGAACCAATCCGTAAATTTTTGTCAGAAATTGATTTAAATAAAGAATATAAAAAGGCTTTAGAAGAGTTTAAAAAAGCTAAAGGAGCAGAAAAAAGAAAAGTATCTTTAAAACTTAAATTCCTGAAATCTTTTATAGAAAACAATTTAAGACCTGAATGGATGATTTTAACAGTTTTGCCGGTTATTCCTCCAGATTTGCGACCAATTGTTCAACTTGAGGGAGGGAAATTAGTTGCTTCTGATTTGAATGATTTATATCGAAGGGTAATTAACAGAAATAACAGATTAAAGAGACTTTATGAAATTAAAGCACCAGAAATAATAATCAGAAATGAAAAAAGAATGCTTCAAGAAGCAGTTGATGTTTTACTTGATAATACTTTAAGGAAGGAAAAATTAGTTGTTGGTCAAAGAAAAGTTATGAAGTCTTTAGCTGATATGTTAAGAGGAAAACAAGGAAGATTTAGGCAAAATCTTTTAGGTAAAAGAGTTGATTATTCTGGAAGAGCAGTAATAGTAATTGGGCCAGAACTAAAAATTGACGAATGCGGGCTTCCTAAAAAGATGGCTTTAGAAATATTCAAGCCTTTTATTATTCATGAACTTATTAAAAAAGGTATTGCTTTAACCATCAAGCAAGCTAATTACATAATTGAATCTGAGGATCCTGAAGCTGTTGAAATCCTGAGCCAGATAATTAAAGATAAATATGTTTTGTTAAATAGAGCTCCAACTCTTCATCGATTAGGAATTCAAGCTTTTAAACCATTACTTGTTGAAGGTTTAGCTTTAAGGATTCCTGCCTTAGTTTGTACTGCTTATAATGCAGATTTTGATGGTGACCAAATGGCTGTCTTTTTACCTATTTCTGAAGAAGCCCAACAAGAAGCTAAAGAAAGAATGCTTGCTTCCAAAAATCATTTAAAACCAGGAACCGGTGAAGTTATTACAACGCCAACTAAGGATATTATTTTAGGATGCTATTATTTAACCCAGATAATTCCGGGTCGTAAGGGAGAAGGAAGAAAAGTTTATGATATCAAAGAAGCTAAGTTACTTTTTGAATATGGAGAAATTGATCTTCAAGCAGAGATAATTATCAAAAAATATAAAAATGAAGAAAATGTAAAAACAAGTATTGGTCGATTAATATTCAATGAGGTTTTCCCATCAGATTATCCATTTATTAATCAAGTAATAACTAAAAAAACATTAGCTAAAATCTTAGCCGATATCTATCACAAATATGGAGCCTCGAAAACATCTTATATCTTAGATAAAATAAAAGACTTAGGCTTCGAATATGCAACTTTGTCAGGAATTTCCTGGTCTTTATCTGATTTGGAAGTACCTAAGGAAAAAGAAAAGGTTATCAAAGAAGCTACTGAAAAAGAAATAAAGATTAAAGAAACTTACAAGATGGGTCTTTTGAGTGAAGAGGAGAAAAAGATGCTTATTACTGACATATGGCTTGCAACTGCTCAAGAAATTAATGATTTAATTAAACAAACTTTGAAGGAAGATAATAACCCACGAAGGATGATAGATTCTGGAGCTCGAGGTTCTTATGCTCAGCTTGGTCAAATGTGTGGTATGAAAGGATTAGTTGCTAATCCTAAGGGTGAAACTATTGACTTACCAATTAAGAATTCCTACTATGAAGGTTTATCAAGTTTAGAATACTTTATTAGTACTCATGGAGCAAGGAAAGGAGCTTCGGATACTGCTTTGAAAACTGCAAAAGCTGGTTACCTTACCCGAAGAATGATTGATGCTGTTCACGATGTTATAGTTACTGAATTAGATTGTGGTGATGAAGAAGGAATAATTATTACCAAAAAAGAAGCTGAAGAAACTTATGATTCTTTTGCTGATAAAATTTACTCTCGAGTAATTTTGGAAACTTTGCAAGATAAAAATGGAAATATCATTATTAATAAAGGCGAATATATAACTAGAGAAATAGCTAAAAAAATCGAAGATGCTGGGATCGAAAAAGTAAGAGTTAGATCACCATTTACTTGTAAAGCTATAGAAGGAGTTTGTTCAAAATGTTATGGTTTTGATTTAGCTTACGATCAACCAGTAAAACTTGGTGAGGCTGTAGGTATTATTGCCGCTCAATCAATTGGTGAACCAGGTACTCAGTTAACTATGAGAACCTTTCATGTCGGAGGAATAGCTGGCGCAGCAGATATTACTCAAGGAGTACCTCGTGCTGAAGAACTTTTAGAAGTAAGAACCCCTAAAAATTTAAGTATTCTATCACCAGTTAATGGAATTGTTGAAAATATTGAAGAAACTCCTAAATACTGGAAAGTTATAATTAGGGGACCAAGAAGGAAAAAATTCACAATTCATATCACTCGTTCATTGAATTTGTTAGTGAAAAAGGGCGATAGAATTGCTAAAGGTGATCCATTAAATGAAGGAGTAAAAGATCCTAAATTGGTTTATATTCATCAAGGTAAAATCCCTGCCTTCAAATATATTCTTAATGAATTTAAAAAAGTTTACAATTTCCAAGGCGCTGAAGTACATGATAAACATGTCGAAATTGTAATTAGAAAAATGTTCTCCAGAGTAAAGGTTAAAGAAATTGGTGATTCGCCCTTTGTTTATAATGATATTGTTGAAAAATCAATTTTCTTGAAGGTTAATCAGCAATTGAAAGCTGAAAACAAAAAACCAGCTAAGGGTATTTTATTACTTCTTGGAATTACCAGAGTAGCTTTAACTTCAGAAAGCTTCTTATCTGCTGCTTCGTTTCAGGAAACTGCAAGGGTATTGGTAAGAAGTGCTTTAGAAGGCAAAGAAGATAGATTAAAGGGCTTGAAAGAAAATATAATTATTGGAAGAAAGCCCTATATTGGTGCTAATTTTAAACAAGAAATTTTTAAATTATGATGAAAAATTATTGACTTTATGATTTTTATTTATTAAAATTATTTAAGTATTTAAGGTCGTGATTTTTAATTATTTTTAAAATTAAAATGCCAGCAAAATTTGAAAGAGTAAAACCTCACATTAATGTAGGAACAATTGGACATATTGACCACGGAAAAACTACTTTAACAGCTGCAATTCAGCATGTTTTAAAATTGAAAGGATTGTTAGAAAAAGCAGAAACAGTAGAAGAAATTGATAATGCTCCTGAAGAAAAAGCAAGAGGAATTACTATTAATATCCATCATTCAGAATATGAAACTGAAAATCGGCATTATGCCCATATAGATTGTCCAGGGCATGCTGACTATATTAAAAATATGATTATCGGCGCTGCTCAAATGGATGGTGCTATTTTAGTTGTTGCTGCTAATGATGGAGTTATGGCACAAACCAGGGAACATATTCTTTTAGCAAGGCAAGTTAATGTACCCTCAATTGTAGTTTTTATCAATAAAGTTGATATGGTTCCTGATAAAGAATTGATAGATTTAATAGAGGAAGATGTAAGAAATGAGCTTAAAAAATATGGTTTCCCTGGTGATGAAATCCCAGTTATTAAGGGTTCAGCTTTAAAAGCTTTAGAAGCTAAAAGTTTAGATGATGAATGGGTAAAACCAATTTTAGAGTTACTGGATGCACTTGATAAATATATTCCTGAACCAGTTCGAGAAGTCGATAAGCCTTTCTTAATGCCAATTGAGGATGTTTTTTCAATCTCTGGCCGAGGAACAGTGGTTACAGGTAGAGTCGAAAGAGGAATTTTAAAATTGAACGAAGAAGTAGAAGTAGTTGGTTTAAGAGATAAACCTTTAAAAACAGTTGTTACTGGAATTGAAATGTTCCATAAACAGCTTGATGAAGCACATCCGGGTGATAATGTTGGTTTACTTTTAAGAGGAGTTGCTAAGGAAGAAGTTGAAAGAGGTATGGTTGTTGCTAAACCAGGAACAATTACTCCTCATACCGAATTTGAAGCTGAAGTTTATGTCTTAACACCTGAAGAAGGTGGAAGGCATACTCCATTCCATACAGGATACAAACCACAATTTTACTTTAGAACTACAGATGTAACTGGTGAAATCTTTTTACCTGAAGGAATTGAAGCAGTTATGCCTGGTGATAACGCTAATTTTAGGGTAAAGCTTATTTATCCCATTGCTTTGGAAGAGGGGCTAAGATTTGCTATTAGAGAAGGTGGAAGAACTGTTGGAGCAGGAGTTGTAACAAAAATTTTGAAATAGCTCCTTTTTAGAAATTTTTTAAAATGAACTCAAGACAAAAAGTAGAACAAAGATTAAGGATTAGGTTGCTTTCTTACGACCATCGATTGATTGATAAATATGCCAAACAACTTGTTGATTTACTTTTAAAAGAAGGAATGCAAATCAGAGGTCCTATACCATTACCAACAGAAAGAAAAATTTATACTGTTAACCGCTCACCTTTTATTTATAAGGATTCAAGAGAACAGTTTGAATTAAAAGTACATAAAAGATTGATTGATGTTATTAATCCAACGCAAAGAATTATTGAACTTTTTTCTTATCTGGATTTACCTGCTGGTGTTGAAATAGAGCTTAAAATGATTTAACTTTTTTATACTTTTCTAAAATGATTAAATTTATTATTGGTAAAAAATTAGGTATGACTACACTTTTTAAAGATAATAAAGCTATTCCTGTAACTTTAATTTCAGTTCTTCCTTGCGTGGTTACTAATATTAAAACAAAAGAAAAGGATGGATATACGGCAATTCAAATTGGTTGTGGTGAAAAAAAGAAGGTTCCAAAACCTGTTTTAGGTCAAGTACATAATTTAGGTAAATTTAGAATTATCAAAGAATTTAGAATTCCGGATGGTATTTCCCAATACAAAATCGGAGATCATTTAGATATCTCTATTTTTGAAATTGGTGATAAAGTAAATGTTTCTGGTAAAAGTAAAGGAAAGGGATTTCAAGGTGTAGTTTCAAGATGGGGTTTTAGAGATGCTCCCCGAACTCATGGACAAACTACCAAATATAGGCATCCAGGCTCTATTGGAGCAACAACCCCACAAAGAGTGATTAAAGGGCTTAAAATGGCAGGTAGAGAAGGTAATAAAAGAGTAACTGTTAGAAATTTAGAAATAGTAGAAATTGATAAAGAAAATAATATATTAGCAATTAAAGGAACAATTCCTGGCCCAAGAAATTCCTTTGTGGAAATTAGGAGTGCTAATTTAACCAATAGGGGAAAAATTACTAATTAATAAAACAAAATGAAAGTTCCTATTTATAATCAAGAAGGAAAAATAATTGGAGAATATGAAATTCCTGAAGTATTTGAAAAAATAGGAATTAATCAGGCTCTAATCCATCAAGTGATGAGATGGCAAATTTTAAATTCTTATTATCCTTTTGCACATACAAAAACAAGAGGAGAAGTAAGAGGTGGTGGTAGGAAACCTTGGCCCCAAAAACATACCGGACGGGCTCGCCATGGTTCAATAAGATCACCTATTTGGAAAGGAGGTGGAGTAACTTTTGGTCCAAGAAAAGAAAAAATTAGAGAAATAAAGATAAATAAAAAAATGAGAAGAAAGGCAATACTTATGGTTTTAGCAGAAAAAATAAGGAAAAATTTTATAAGAGTTTTAGAAAATTTAAAACCTTCTGAATATAAAACTAAAAATATGCACAAAATTTTAACAAATTTTCTCCAACCTCGGAAAACAAAGAAAAAATTTGAATCTGCTTTAGTTATAATACCTGAAAATGATAAAGATTTAATAAAATCTATTAGAAATCTACCTTACGCTGATGCAATTGAAGCAAGAAATTTAAATATTTTATCTTTATTAAATCATAAATATATTTTTTTAGAGCCGAAAAGCTTAGAAGTAATTATTAAAACATTTTTGAAATAAAATGGCTGAGATAATTAAATTAATCCCGATTATTTCAGAAAAAACTCGAGCTTTGGCTAATTTGCAAAATACTTATGTTTTTAAAGTTTTTCCTCCAAATATTAATAAAACTCAAATTAAGCAGTTTATAGAAGAAAAATTTAAAGTAAAAGTTGTTAAAGTTAGGACAATTAATTATCAAAAAAGAAAAAGAGGAAGAACAAGGATTATCAATATTAGGCCTAAATTTAAAAAAGCCTATGTAAAATTAGCTCCTAATTACTCTATTTCTATTTTTGAATAAAATATTTTAAAATTTTGAGGATATGGAAGTTTTACCAATAGGTAGAGCCTTTTTTAGAGATAGAGAGATAAATTTTGGACTTAAACTTGAAGACCGCCGAAGACATGTTTATATCTTAGGAAAGACTGGAAGTGGTAAAACAACTTTGATTGAAAATATGATTTTTTATGATGTTCATACGAATAAGGGTTTAGCCTATTTGGACCCTCACGGTGATAGTGTTTTGAAAATATTAAAATACATTCCTAAATCAAGAATTGATGATGTAATTTATTTTGATCCTTCAGATATAGAATACCCTTTTTCTTTTAACCCTTTAGAGAATGTAGCCTATGAATTTAGACATATTGTAGCCTCGAGTATTTTATCTGTTTTGAAAAAAATATGGGTTGATGCCTGGTCAGCACGAATGGAATACATTTTAATGAATACTTTACTTGCTCTTTTAGAATTCCCAGGCACAACATTTTTAGACATTAATCGAATGTTGGGTGATGATAAATTTAGAAATGAGATTGTCCGTCATCTTCGCGATCCTGTTATTAAAGCATTTTGGGAAAAAGAATTTGCAAGATATCACACTACTTTCAGGACTGAAGCTATTGCTCCAATTCAAAATAAAGTTGGTCAATTCATCACCAGTCCCTTAATAAGAAATATTATTGGTCAAGAAAAAAGCTCCTTTGATTTAAGAAAGATTATGGATGAAGGTAAGATATTTTTAGCAAATTTATCAAAAGGTAGATTAGGAGAAGAAAACTCTGCACTTTTAGGTGGTCTATTAGTTACCAAGTTCCAATTAGCAGCTATGAGTCGAGTTAACATCGAAGAAGAATCTCGAAAAGATTTCTTTCTTTATATTGATGAATTCCAAAATTTTGCAACAGAATCCTTTGTTAATATTCTTTCTGAAGCAAGAAAATATAGATTAAGTCTTATTTTATCTCACCAATATTTAGATCAGGTGCCTGAATCAATCTTAAAAGCTGTTTTTGGTAACGTAGGGAATTTTTTGATTTTTAAAACCGGAAGTGTAGATGCTGAAAGGTTAGAAAAAGAATTTGGTGAGATTAAAGCTTATGAATTTGTCAATTTACCAAAATATCATATTTATGCAAAAATTTTAGTTGATGGCACACCTATTCAACCATTTCTTGGAGAAACTTTCCCTCCTAAGCCGTTACCTGAAATAAATTATGCTGAAGAAATTATTAAACTCTCTCGGATTAAATACGCTAAAAACAAAAAAATTGTAGAAAGTAAAATCTTCAGAAAATATAAAGAAGCTATTTCTGAGGATCAAGAAATGGTTTACTGTAAACAATGTGGAGAGGCTTTTTGGCGAAATAAAGACTCTTTTAAGGAAATTTGCTATGAATGCGAAGAAAAAATTCAAGAGGGTATAAATTTATCAGAATTACAATCTAAACAATTATCAATTCCATTTAAAAACCCACATAAAGAAGAAAAACAACCAGATATTTTAAGTGATTTATTAAAAAGGCTTAAAGAAGAATGAAAGCAAAATATTTAAAAGTAGGAGCTTTCATAGAATTAGATAATAATATTTTTCAAATAATAAAAATAAGTCACACACATCGTGGTCGAGGGAAAGCAGAATTGGAATTCAAATTAAAAAATATTAAAACTGGTTCAGTGATTAGCAAAGTATTTAATCCGGATGAAGAAATTGAAGAAGCAGATTTAGAAAAAAGAAAAATTAATTTCTTGTATCTTAAAAATGATAAAGCCTATTTCCTTGATGAAAGCAATCAAAAATATGAACTTTCTACTGAAATCATTGGTGAAAAATATAAATTCCTCAAAAAAGATTTAGATCTTAAAGGAATTTTTTATGAAAGTAAATTGATAGGTGTTGAATTTCCAATTAAAGCTGTTTATGAAGTTATTTCTGCACCTCCAGGTATTAAAGGAGATTCAGAAAAATCAAATTATAAAATAGTTACTTTAGATACAGGCGCTGAAATCCAAGTGCCTCTTTTCATAAATGTTAAAGATAAAATTATTGTTAATCTTGAAAAACTTGAATATGTTGAAAGAGTCAAAGAATAGTTTATCTTAAGCCAACTATTTTCAAAATTTTTTTGAGATTTTCATTGGCAATTTTATTTGCTTTAATTGCTCCTTTATTTAAAATTCTTTCTATTTGTTTGTTAGAAATTTTATTCTTTAACCTTCTCGCTTCTTTAAAGAAATTTATGAAAGCTTCATAAAGAGTCAACTTAAATTCATAATACCCTTTCCCCTTAAATTCATCCTCGATTTCTTTGTACGATTTTTTAGTTAAATGCTTGTAGATTGTCATTAAATTAGAAATTGCAGGTTTTTTGAGGGGATCATATTTAACCTCTTTTTCTGAATCAGTTACTGCCTTCATAATTTTTTCTTTTATTATCTGCTCCTTTTCGAAAATTTCTAAGCAACCCTCTGGTTCAGATTTTGACATCTTTTTATATGGGTTTGTTAAACTCATAATTTTGGCAGTTTCTTGGGGAATATAAATTTCAGGAATTTTAAAAAATTTTTTGAAAGTTTTATTAAATTTTCTTGCTAATTCCCTTGTTAATTCAAGATGTTGTTCTTGATCTTTACCAACAGGTACAAGATCAGCATTATATATCAAAATATCGGCAGCCATTAATACAGGATACATTAAGATCCCAGTTCCTACCTCATCTTTATATTTTTCTTTCTGCTCTTTATATTCATGCATCCTTCTTAAGTCTCCTTCATTCACTAAGCATCCCAAAATCCAATAAAGATATAAATGAGCAGGAACATCAGATTGCTTAAAAAGAATAGTTTTATTTGGATTAACCCCTAAGGCAACTAAGGATTTAGCAATATCTAAGGTTATTTCTTTTAATTCTTTTGGTGAATAGGGAACAGTTTGGGCATGAAGATCAGCAATCATTAACAAAACTTCATATTTATTTTGCATTTCAATAACTTCCTTTATCATTCCTAAATAATTACCCAGCTGAATCGTTCCACTTGGTTTTATCCCAGTAAGTATTCTTTTCATTATTTTTGAACCAATTTTAATTTATTGATAATTTTTTGAAAACTTTCTTTCTGGAAATGTTTATAAATTGGCTCTAAAACTTGCCAAAGTTCATTAATAAGAGTTTCCTTTAAGTCTAAAGGGTGAATAATTCCCTTTTCATAATCAGAAATAAGCTCTTTCTTTTTAGCTTCATTGTAAGTTTTAATCCCTTCGGTAGTTTTTATTTTAACTTCTCCCCTTAAGGGTAAAATTAAATTAACTAACCAATCTAAGGGTGGATTGAATAAGGTTTCTTGAGGAGGGCAAAAAGCTTTTAAGATTTTTGTTTCAATTTCTTCTCTGGAATCATGGATAAAGACACAAGATTCTGGTTTAGATTTACTCATTTTAAGATCAATTAAGATTTCTTTTAATTCTTCTTTGGTAATAGGCCATTTTGGGGGTTTATACAACCCTAATAAAAGATGATGATGTAAGGCAATAGGTTTGATTTTATTTTTATTTTTATCTAAAAGAGGTTTAAACTTAAGATTTAAAGCAACATCACGAGCAATAACATGGGCTTTTCTTTGGTCTAAACCAGCATGGGCTAAATTAACACCAAGAGCAAAGATATCAGCAACTTGCATTGGTGGATAACACAATTTAGCAAAATCAACACCCTCTTTTAGTTTTCTTCCCATTATATCAATGCTTCTTTGGATTCTTGCTAAAGTAGTATTTTTTGAGATTTCAATAAAAGTTAACCAATATAAATCATTATGATGATAAAGCTCGCTTCCTAAAATGAAGTCTACCTTTTGAGAATTTGCTCCGATATTTTCCAAACAAACTTTAAAGGCTTCTTTATAATATTTAACCGCTGTTTCTTTAATAACCTTTAAATCTCCTCCCAGTTTATCATTGATATAGCTATGCCAATCAGCTAAAAAAATTTGACATTTCACTCCTGCTTTTTGGAAATCGCGAATTTTTAAAGAACTTGCCAAACCAGTTCCTAAATGTAGTAGGCCAGAGATTTCAAAACCTATATAATGGACCAATTTATTTTTATTCCTGACTAAAGACTCCAAATCTTCTTCAGTTAAAACTTCCTCTAAATTTTTTGTTATCAAATGAATTTTATCCATATTTATAATTTATTAATTATAAATGAAAATCGAAATTATAGTCAGGGCTTTAATAAAGAATAAAAAGAAAGTTTTATTTTGTAAAAATTTAGAGAAAGGTCACTATTATTTACCTGGCGGTCATGTTGAAGCTAATGAAGATTTAATTTCAGCTTTAAAAAGAGAATTTTATGAAGAGACTGGTCTCAAATTAAAAGTTAAAAAATTTTTAGGTATTTTAGAAAATTTTTTTGAAGAAAATAACAAAAAAATCCATGAGATAAATTTTATTTTTGAAGGAAAGATTAATGAAAAAGCAATAAAGAGCAAAGAAAATTATATTGAATTTTATTGGATAGATACAAAGGATTGGAATAAAATAAAAATCCTACCAAAAGGCATTAAAAAATTTATAAAAAGTAAAACTCAATTTTTAGTTGAAAGGAATGTTTAAATTTTTAAAACATACAGCGGACATCAAAATTTATGTTGAAGGAAATTCGCTTGAAGAAATATTTAAAGAATCAGTCGAGGCTATTAATTCATTCTTAAAACCAAAAATTAAAAAAAATGCTTTAAGTAAAAATATCGAGATTATTTTACCTAAGAATAAACAGCCAGAACTTTTGATTGATTTTTTATCTGAAGTTTTAGCCAAAGTTTATATTGAGAAATTAATTTTTGTTGTCAAAGAGATCTTCATTAATGAAAATTTATGGGTTAAACTTGAAGGCAAAGAATTCGTTTCTTTAAAAAAAGAAATTAAAGCTGTTACTTACCACCAAGCAAAATTAGAGAAGAAAAATGGAAAATATATAGCAGAATTTATTGTTGATATTTAGGAATCACATTAACAACCTTTCGCCATCTTTGTGAACCATCAAAATGGACTTTTCTTAAAGTCTTAAATTTAACAATTCCAGAAATTTTTGCATACAGCGTATCATCTTTACTAACGGCAACATTTTTACCAGGTAAATATTTAGTTCCCCTTTGTCTGACCAAAACTTCGCCAGCATTTACAAATTGGCCATCAAATCTTTTAACTCCTAATCTTTTACTTTCGGAATCTCTAATTGATTTTGCTGAACCTGATGCTTTTTTCTCAGCCATTTTCTTTAATTATATCATAATTTATAGGAAAGTTTAAAAGAGATAAAGCTACTAAAACAGCTGTTTCTGCCCTTAATGTTATATCTCCTAAACTTATAAATTTACAATTTTTATTTTTTAAAATTTCTAATTCCTTTTCAGAAAAACCTCCCTCAGGACCGACAACCAGATTAACTTCTTTCTCAAATAAATTTTTATTAAATAAAACTCCTCCTTTTTCTAAAACAAATGAACCTTCAGGAATTTCTTTAATATAAATAGGATTTTTAATTTCTGTTAGAAAATTCCATTCAGTAACTTCTAAAACCGAGTAAATAATTTTCTCCCACCTTTCTGAAGTCTCTTTAACTTTCCAAGGGCTTCTTTCAGTAATTAAAGGTATTATTGAAAATACTCCCAATTCGGACGCTTTTCTTAAGATAAATTCGAAATTTTCTTTTTTTATAAAGCTAAGAAAAAGATTTATCTTTTTTTCTGGAGAAACTTCTCTAATAATTTCTTTTAATTTTTTAAACCTCATTCTTTTAGGATCATCAAACAAAAAAATTCCTTCAACTAAATCTTTACCAACAAAATAAATCGTATCTTTCGGTTTTAATCTATAAACCTTTTTAATTCTTTCAATAACTTCTCTATCATCAATTTCAATCTCATCAATATTTTTTAAATCCTTACTAATAAAAATCTTCCTTTTCATTTAAATATTTATAACGCAGACTGGACGCAGACATACCACGGATTAACGCGGATATACACGGATTTCTACACGGATTAACGCGGATATATATTTTAATTCGGTCATTATTCGGGTAACTTATTCGGTATACATTCGGGTAAACCGCGGATATACGCAGATAAATACACAGATTTACGCGGATATATAACTTTTATTCGGTACTCATTCGGGTAACTAATTCGGGTTTGTGTTATAATTTAAATTAATGACAAAAATATTACAGGAAGAAAAAATTAGAAAAATTATTCGTGAAGAAATTAATAACTCTTTAGAAAAATTTTTTATGAAATTAAGACTTTTATCTTTGCCTGAAATTTCTGAAAAAGAACAAAAAGAAATA
>CALIVE010000037.1 GCA_938048445.1 Minisyncoccota bacterium
GAAGGATTTGTGTCAATAAATGGAGTGAAATTGTGTGTGCCAACCCCTTGCCAGATAATATTGTTCTTCTTTGAGCCATTAAACTCGTAAAGATTCAATTCCGGCTTTGTCCAGTTTATTCCATCAACGCTTTCCGCATAATAGGTAATCTCATAGGTACTGGATCCTGTTTTAATATCAAAGTCCAAACCCTGATAGTACATCCGGAAAATTTCTCCATCCTTGAAAATAGTAAAATAATAACAGGTGCTTCCTTCCCAATCTTTATTAAACTCAATTACTACTTCTTCTGGCTGCAGATTATGAAGATTAAAATTAACTTTCCCCATCTTCTCAATAAGCCAGTCAACAAAAAAAACTTCTAACCTACTACCAATATCTCTTTCTTCTTTCATTTTGCCCTCTCTTTATTATATTTGGAAAAATTTTGAAAATTCTATTTCCATAAAAGAACAATGTCCGTTAGACCAGAAAATCTCATTGAAAAGGATAGATAATCTTTCTCTTTTAAAAAATCAATTTTCCCATTTTCAATAGATTCAATATATTTTATTTCTGATGCTTTTATTTTTATATCAAGTTTTTCAATTGGTCTTCTTTCAAGATTTACCATAATAATTGCAATTCCTTTATCAGATTCAAGTAAACCTGCTTCAAATGTCCCTTGAGAAAGTTCTATCTTTTTCTGTAGGTTTATTAAAAAACATGGTAAAGAAATAAGTTTTCTTGGTATCTCAGGAAATTTTGTTACATTCCCTTCTTTATTCAATTCTTTTATATGATTAAAAAAATTGTGCCCAGGCATGAAAGTATAAAAAATAATATTACCTTCTTTAATTTTTTTCTTTATAATTGCAGGTCTTCCATCAGAGAAAATACCAATAACTTGTCCATCAAATTTTCCATAAATTTCTGCTTTTCTAAAAGTTACAAAGATATCATCTTCAAAAGCAAAATTATTTGATAAATTCACTGAAATTTTTGTTTTTTCAATATCTGAAATAAATTCTGCCTTTGTATCTATTCCAATCAATGAAGTAAGAATATTTGATGTATTATCATACTCATCTTTTATTGCAGAAAATGGAAACAAAACAAGTGTTCCACCATTTTCAACAAACATTCTTAACTTTTTCTGGTTAGAAATTGGAAGATGGGTATCAATTAGATAAATAACTTTATATTTTGACAAATCTTTTTCATCAATAAGAGTTTCATTAATAACATCTGCTGGAAACATTTCTTGAGCAAGTGCGATATGAAGATATTGTTTTTCATGCCCTTTGGCTCCGTTTTGATCCCAGATTTCAGTCGTTGTGCTATAAACAATAGCTATATCTCTTTCAACTGGTTTACCAGGATAAACAAGATCTTCTGCTTTACCAATATCTCTTATTACTTTGGCTACTCCTTTATACTGAGAGATATTGTCAGACCAGTAATTTTCTGTTGCTGCATAAGTTGGTCCATAATGAAAATAATCAATAATTTTAACACCATGAGCGATTACAATAAATCCCTTCATTCTTATCCCTTCCTCTCCATCCATAGTATTGTAAAATCCAATTGGTTGATTATGTTTACTTGCTGCACTTCTTAAAATATCGCAGAGAAATCCTAATCTTTGATAGAGCCCACTCCCCCAAGATGTTATACTACCATACATCCAATCTTCAGTCCACATAAGAGTTGTCGCTCTATTAAGTCCCATTTCAAACCAATCAGGACTAATAGGACACATTATTCCGCCAAGTATCAATGGATGATCTGTATAATTTACAAAGGTTAAGGTATTAGGATTATATTCTTTCTCTAAAGTATTTGTCATATTCTTGAAATAGTTAATTGTAACATTTTGTGCATATCTATGTGTCCAGTAATATAACTTTTTTGCTGCTTCACCATATTTTAGACCCCAATTATATTCAATCTTTTCAATTTCCTTTTTATCAATGATAGGTTTTATTTCTGACCATTCATTAACATTGAAATCTTTTGGTTTAAACCCTTTGCTTTCAAGAAAACTATAGAAATCTTCTATAGGAAGTTCATTTTTTTTGAGTTTGTTAAGCCCATAATTACCTGGTTCATCAGCAAGACAAACTGCCTGTATTTTTGAAAAAGCTTCTTCTGATATTTCCTTCTGCTTTTTGGCTGAATTCAAATTACCTGAATTGTGAGTAATAAATCTATCAAAACCTATTTCCTTATAAACTTCATATTGTTCAATAGTATAAGGATAACGCGTCCCATTAATCCCTAAAATTTTTAATGTTTTAAGTTCATTTTTCCAAATCTCAACATCTTTATACAAACTAAGGAAACCTCCTGCAGCTGCAAAAAATGAAAACTTTTTAGGAAGATTTTCCATTGAAAGATTTAATGATTGTGCCATTTTAAGATGTTTTTCTGATTCCTGTCTAACTGTAAGAATCTTATCAGGATTTTCGTAGTAATCACGCGGTAAACTTATAGCAACAATATTCCCTTTCTCTTGAATTCTAATTGTTTTAAAAATTCCTGATTCATCATCTTTTGTTGATAACTGAATTTCAACATCAACATTTTCAAGTGGTTCAGGATTCCTAAAATCTAACACAATTGTTCCCCATTTGCCAGAGATTTCAGCCCATGGAGAATAACTATTTTGTTTAATACGAACTCTTGGATAAACTCGCCCTCCTCTTGGAATTGTTGAATAACTTACATTCCAAGGGGGACGATGTATAACTGTTCTTAAAAAAGCATAAACTGAATCCGAAGAGTAAACTTTAAATCTAATATATATATTTTCAGGATTCTTTTTTATCTGACAGAAAATTGAAAAAGAAAAAAATAAGAAGATTAGAAAAAATTTTTTCATCTTATACTCCTCTTTGACTTTATTTAACATCTACAACGATTTCTTTTTCGTATTCATAAGTTATTTTATATTTAACAAGTCGGGCAAGCCCTGGTGTAGTGTTCGTCTTACTTATAGGTTCTCCATCTTCAATTACATAAAGAAATCTCCCATCAGGACTTACTACTGCATCTCTTGGTGCAACAAATTCAATCTTTGAAGCATCTTCTCCCGGGCTACCAAACTGTTTCACGAAATCAAAACCGAAGCCATTATCAGAAATTTTTATAATTCTTACAGGGTCTCTCTGAACAATATAAATTCCATACTCCCCATCAAAAGCAACTCCATATACATTTACCATTGGCTCTTTTTTATTCTTTATTGGGTCATTTATTTCTGAAATACTATATGCAATTTCAACATAAGTATCCTTATCAATCCATTTTGTTATTCCATTTCTATTTCTGTAATATGCGTGCGCAAGATATATTACTTTTTTACCGTCAGTATCTCCTGATTCTCCCGGTGCTCCTCCTTTAGAACGCCATAAACCTCCTTCTTTCTCTCGTTTTCTTCTATCAAATGCTGCAAAATATGTGTAACGTGGGCAAGAAACATAAAGCCGATAATCAGAGTTAATCCCCACCCAATTGGGCAAGCCGAGTCCACCTTTTTTCTCTTTCCATTCTACATCATTATCATGAAAACCACCAATTGAATATTTTTTTTCACCCGTTTTAGCATCATAAACTAAAACATAGTGATTGTAAGAAGCATAAATCCTTCCATTATCAATAGCAATATTTAACCAGTATGGAGAATCAGGGGCTAAGATTTTATTTTTACCCTTAATGTCATTTGCTGGGCTCCCATCAGGATTAAACTTATATATTATTCCTGCGCCATAATCAAGAACATAAACATTCCCTTTCTTATCAACTCTAACATTTCGTGGACTAACAAATACATCATCCCCTCCAATTATTCCATTTTTTCCAAAACTTGTATCAAGAACAAGGTTCAATCCTGTCTTAATCTTTATAATGTACTTCCCTGGGTTTACTTGATTTCCTTCCATATCTTTGAGATCCCATGGCACTTCAAAAAGTTTTTCTGTCGTAGATTTTTCATAAAGAGTGCGTATGTATTTACCATTTTTATTATAAACTTTTATAGAAATATCAGTTGGTTGTGGATTGTTAATAGTAAAAACAAAAATATCTCCTGATTTTAAAGAAACAGAAGTTTTATCTGGAACACATTCAATTTGAGCAAATAAAGCAGATATAAAAGTAATAAAAAACGACATAATAATTTTTCTTACCATTTCCACCTACTCCTTTTTAAATTTATTATACAAATTTCTGGTTTTTCTGTCCACTCAAATGAATCTCTATTTTTTATCAATTGCCACCTTTTTAATATTTTCTTTTCAAAAAAAGTGCATTGAGTATAAAGGGTCCAATCATTAAATTGTTTTAAATTAAATTTTCTTAGACCTTTAGGATAAGGGGAGATAAATAAATTTATAACTTCTTCTGAAGAAGGTTTGTTCCCAAGAGATTCAATGCCTTCTTTCAACTTTTTATCCAACATTTCACATAATTCCCAGAATAAAACATCTAATGCATCATTAGAAAAATTGAAAAGTTTCAAGTATTCAATTCTTTTTTCTCTTTGATATTTTGCTTGGGGTGAATCTTTATCTCTACATACCATTCCACTTATATATCCAAAATTAGATTTATTATCAGGATAAATATCAATAAAATTTCTACTGCATTTTTCAATCACACAAAAATTACATTTTAAATCAAAAATTATTATATTACATGACCCCCAAAAAATTGAGTATTTTTTTAAAAAATCAACACACGACCCAATATCATAAGCATATTTATAGACCATTTTAAATATAGGTAAAGGGAATATTTCTTTGGGTTCATCATCAATATGAAGGCCTGAACCAACAGAATCAATAATAAATGGTAATTTTTCCCACCACACTTCTGATAAAGGCATTTTTTCTGGTAGTTTTGGATAAGGATTCCAGTAATCAATTGGGTCATCAATATTTTTTATATGCATTGGTCCAAAATCAGTTTCTCGGATAAAAGCAACTCTACATTTCTCATAAAATTTTGATTTTTTTAGACCAAACTTCCTATATCCTCTGAATTGTAAATAACTATTTAAACTCCTATAAATTGCAATTTCTTCAAGAGTTAAATTTGCTAATTCCATTAATAACTTATCTTTTTTTAAAACATAGTCAACCCACTCTTTACTTTCTGGATATTTTTCGTAAGACGGGATTCTTTCAAGTGATTCAAGATAATAATTTTTTACATCTTCTATTAACTCCTTTTTTTCAAGATAGGGATTTTCAGAAATTACTCTTTCAAATGTTAATTTTAAATAATAATCCCTATTACTTTTTAAAATTTTAAATTCTTCATAAGCATCTTTATAAGGGTCTAAATCTTTATTTTTTAAATTTGACATCTTTCACTCCTTTTTCTTGCTAAAAATAAAATTCAATAAATGGGGACTTTATTATTCCAGAATTAATTTTTTTCTTAAAAAAAATATTGTAATTTGAATTTGTGATTGAAAATACAAATTCATTTACTCCGTTTTTTAAATATTTTTTAATATCAAGTTTATATGGTGACCAAAGTAAAATCCCTACTTTCTTCCCATTAATTTTTATCTCAACAACTTCTTTTATTTCCGGAAAATTCAAAAAGATTTTTTTCGCATTTAAAAATTCTTTTTCAATTTTAATTTTTTGTTTATATGTAATTGTCCCTGAAAAATAAGGTATGCCTTGTTTTGTCCAAGAACCAGTTAATAATTTATTTTTAAAAGGAACAATTACTTGATTTTCAATCATAAATTCTCCTTTTAAAATAAATGGGCAATAAATTCCAGATTCTAATTTATCTGTATATAAAACTACTTTTATTTCATTTTCTCCAACTTTAATCTTTTCAGTAATATCAACGGTGAGATTAAACATATCATATTCTTTTTCTCTTTTAAAATTGTTCAGTTTATATTGATTAAAATAAATTTGATGTTCTCCAATGATTCCTGCTTCTTCAATTATTAACTTCATCCTTTGTTTCAACTTACTTTTTATTTTAAAGTATGTTTTAAATTCTATTTTTTCTTTTTTTATCCTTCCTATTGGAATTTTTCCAAAAATTGTTTCTCTCCATTTATTTGAAAAGAGTTCAGGGAAAATTTTATAGATTGGGCAAGGAATTTTCCCAATTCTTTGATTTTTATCTTTACTTATTATCCATTTATCTATTACAAAAAAGTTTTCAAATTGTTCTATTTCCCATTTTTTATCAAAATATATCTTTTTCTTTAAAAACTTACTTTCTTTTTCTTGAAAAATCTCTTCATTTTCTGCAAGAAGAAAACTTTGAAATGGTTCAAAATTCAGTTTTATAAATGTTTTTTGATTTCCAATTTCGCAAGGATAAGGATATATGTCTCCTGTTAAACAATCTAAAATTTTTATCCCCTTTTCTCCTTTAAATTCCACTTTTATTTTAACTTTCTTATCTGATGTATTAAAAAGAAAGTAAAAAAATTTATTATCATTTCTCCTTACATTAACAAAAATTTTATCTGAATCTTTTCCAATTAATAAAAAATTGTTAACATCGCTTTTTCTCAGATCTTTAAAAAGTCCTTCTTTTGAATCTATCTCCAAAATACTGATATTGTTTTCCTTTATTTTTTTCAAAATTCTATTTATCTCATCAGAAAGAAAAGTGCCTTTCAGAATTATTAAAACAGAATAACTCATATTCCCACAAATAATCTCATTTTCTTTGATTTTTGCATCTTTAAGATTTTTTTCAGTTATAAAGTGAAATCTAATTTGATTTGAAATTAATGAAAAAGCAATATCCTCTATTTTCTTTTGTAGTAGGGATGATTTTTTCTCATCTGGTAAAGTTCTCCATATCTCTTTAATTGGATATAAAAAACAAATTTTTACAACTGGTTCTGTTCTCTGCATAATGTAGGATAGACGAACAACATAATCTGAATAAAATTTATAATATTTCCAGAAAGACCATTGATAAAACTGAGATGGACTTGCTTCATATTTTCTTAACCCAACAATAGAATAGAAAAAAGCATGAGGAACAAGAAAATTAACTCCAAGACAATATAACCAATCTGTTATTTTTTTCATTGTAGAAGGGGTGAAATTCCAGTCAGAACAGGCAAAAGATTCACACATTAAAGGAACACCTTTAATTTCTGCTACTGAAGAAGGTAAAAGGATAGTTAAATTCAAAACTTTATGTTTTTCATCTCCAATCGCAGGGATAATCAAATCTGTCCCTGGTATATCAAAAAATTTAAGTAGATCTAAAATAGAACCTAAAAGATACCCTTCCTGAATAATTTTTTCTTCAGGGCTTATATGTCCGATAAGTTTTAAATTATTTTCATCACACCATTTTTTTATTTTAACAATGAAATTCTCTATAAAAAGTTCTGTTAAAATTTCTCTATAATGCATCCTTACTTTTTTACTTTCTTCTCCTCTATCTAAAATAAGATGATATAAGTTTGAAAGAAGTGAATAACCATATTTTTTTTGAATATTTTTTCAAGATTTTCAGTCCATGGATATTCAGAAAACATCTTTGGTTCATCTATAAAAAAGTAATGGATATTTTTTCCAAAGTTTTTTCCTAAATATTTTTTATATTTTTCATGTGTGAATTTCAAAAAAAGTTCAGTGGAATAAGGATTAAGAACATCAAGATAAAGTTGGTGTGTAAATTTTGGATTTTGCTTGTCTTTCAAATAGAAAACAATTATTTCCCAAACCCCCTTAAAAGGAAATTGAATATAAAGTTCTGGTTTGAAAGCAATTGCTCTTGTATGTTTATAATCTTTTTCTACTGAATAATAGTTTTTACTTGTCCAATTCATAGAATAAGAGAAGTTTGTTTTTATTACGCCTAAATTTTCTGTTAAATCATAAATTTTACCTTTATTTAATCCAAAAATTTTTAATATCCTTCCTTTTTTGATTGAATAAAACTCATCTCTTTCAAGTTTAACCTTTGTTCTATAAATATCTAAAAATTTTGCTCTGTATTGAGGAAAAATAATTGGTATAATTTCTCCACATGTTCCACTTGGACAATCAAACTCGTCATAAATTTCTGAATTTAATGATAATTTTTCACTCTCTTCAACTATAAATTTTACAAATTCAAACCATTTATAAGAACCATAAGGTGGATATATTAAACCACTTCTTGCATGAATAAAAAATCCAGTTATACCTTTTTCTTTCATTTCTTCAAGTTGTTTTTTTAATATTTTTTTATCAAGAATATAGTTTAAAAACCAAAATGGATATAAGCCATATTTCCTATCAGGTTTTTTAAATTTTTCTAAAAAATTATTATATTGAGAATCCATAACTTTAATTAAAATTTAACAGCAATCAGGTCAACAACTTCAATAGGAATAACAAATTCTACATAATTATTTTCATTTTTGAAATTAATATTACCTAAATTTGCTGATAAAACTTGTTTTACAACTTTTTCTGTTTTAATTTTAATTTTTACTTGTTCGTGTTTTACATCTGAACCTGAATAATTGGCAATTACAACTCCTATCCCTTTTTCACTTTCTAAAATATCTACTTCTAAACAAGGAACAGAACATATTACTTTTCTATCTATATTTGCATCATCAACAATTTTCGTTATTAAGTTTCTTTTTATATCTTTATATCCGGTTTCAATCTTTCCCGGAATCCTTTCAACATCAATTGAATATGATAAACCTAAATAAGTCCCTATATAGAAAATCTTTCCTTTACCAATCTGTCTTTCTATGATTGCAGGACCACCCTCTTCATATTTCCCAATAATTTTTGCATCATTAGATTTAATATCAAAAATTACTTTCGTCCCTATACATTCAATTTCATTATTTTCTCCTTCTAATTTTATTTTTCCAACGATTGCTTTTTCTTTTGGTATATATTGGGGATTAAAACCTTTTACTTCGCTTTCTTTTATCTCTTTTATTTCTATTCCAGAGAAAGAAGTTAAGATATTTATTTTTTGTCCATATTCATTACCTGTCCCTGAAGTTGCATCAAACCATAAAAATCCTCCCATCTTTACCCAATTTATTATATTTTTTATTGCTTTCTCGCTTATGTACTCTGAAAGTAAATATGCAACTTTATAATTTTCAAGTTTCCCTTCTTCAATTTCTTTCTCATTTATAAAATCAATAGGAATTTGAGAATGTTGTAGGGCAAGATAAACAAGATGCATATCATAAGTGTTTGCATCCGTCTCTCTCCATACTTCATTACTTGATGACCAAATTATTGCAACTTTAGTTTCAGGAACTTTACCATAGAAAAGAACATCTTCAACCTTTTCAAGTTTTCTTAAAAAATTTGCAATTCCTTCTGTCATACCTAAGTTTTCAGACCAATTATCGGGAGAAGCGTACCAAGGGCCATATCTGTATATATCTATTTTTTTTGCTCCTTTACCTATCACAGATGCAAGTTTAAGTTGAATGTTTTCTTTTCCTTCAGGCATTACAAATGCATTTACTTCAAGGTTCTTTAATTTAGCGCAACTCCTGCTTAAGTCAACAAGAAATGAACATAATTGTATACCTGAGTGTCTCCACCCATAAGTATTTAACCAATCTTCATTCCACATTGAACTTACACTTCTATTTCTCGCAAACTCCCATATTTCTGCTCCTCTTAAATAAGAGCAATATTCATATAACCAAGGAGGTCCAAAATTTACTCTTGTTGTAATCCAAGGTAGTTTTTTTTCAAGTGTTCCAGTTACTATTTTATAAACTTCGCTATTTACATAATTCCAAAATCTTAAAGTCCAATAATAGTTTTTACATGCATTTATATCATTTCTATCCTTTGGTCTATTTACTCTTGCATTAAAACAGTTCCATACTCCATAAGGTTTTATTTCTTCCCATGTTTTTTTCCCAAAATCTTTAGGTTTTAAACCATTATTCTTTAAATATTTTATATATTCTTCTTCGTATTCCTCGCCCCAGAAAACAAAACCTCCTATCTCATCTCCTATATCAATAAATTTTATATTTTGAATCTGTTTTTCATCCTCCCTTTTTAATATATCAAGCCAATTTGTAACAAGTTTTTCTATATTATTTTTAATTTCATTCCAATCAAGTAAATAGTACTTTTTATCAGATGTTAAAGATGTTAATTGGTATTCAAAATTTCTAAATGTGTGATGTGTTTGAAAAATACTTGCTTTTTCTGCTACTTTACGCCATTCTCCAGCGAGTCCAGAGTATTCTGTGTCAAGAGCGTTAAAACCAATATTTTTTATTGTATCAACTTCTAATTCAAGTATACTTTGATCTGTGTAAAAAGAACCATATCCTTTAAGATGTGCTTCAATATAGAAATGTTTTAAATCTATAGGAGGTAAGTTTAATGATTTAACAAATTTATTTCTTTTTTCAGCATTTTCTTTTATTGTTGATATATTCTTGATAAAATCTAAGGGTGTGTTTTCGCTTCTTGGTATGATTAAACCAATTACATTGCCTGTCTGTTCTATTTCAAATTTTTTAATAATACTTTTTTCATCAGGTTGGGAAGAAATTTCTATCAAACATTTAATTTTTTCAATTTTTTCACCTTTTAAATCTAAAATTTTAATACCTGTTGGAATATTCCCTCTACCTTTAAATTCGTTGAATTCTCCAAGGTTTATCCATGGTGAAAATTCATTATTTTTTACTCCATCTTTAAAAAATTCCCTGCCCCAGAACCAATTTGGTGGTCCTATATTTGAGTATAGATATATTTTATATGTTATTTCTGGATAAATAAGTTTTATTCTGAAACAAGGAGTATAATCATTCAATTCATAAACCCTTATGTCATCAAAATACACTTTCCCCTTTCCTGTTACTTCCAATCTTATTTCACAATTTGAAAGAGAAGTATAATTTTCAATATGTTTTATATGTTCTTGCCCTTTGCTTGTTCCTGTAAATGTTACTCCGATTTCTTTCCAATCACTATTTGGTCCAACCCAATCTGGAGAATATGGTTCTCCACTTGCACCATAAACAACTCTTAATCTTGCAACTACATCTCCCTCTGTTTTAGATTTTACACTTACATAATATTTTTTACCTAATTCAAGAATAAAGCTTTTAAAAAGATATGTAGATTTTCTTTCTAACAAATTTACACTTAAAGATTTATTCCCATCATACCCAATTTCTGAAACTTCCCATTTAACTCCATGAAAATTTGCAGTTTTATAATTATCATCAGGTTTTCCTCCCCAATCTTTTAAGTTTTCTTCAAATGAAGGATTTTTAAAAGGAAATATCTCCTTTTTTATAAAAGGGTTGTTCTGCGAAAAAACTAAAATTTGAAGAAAAATAAAAATTAAAAAAATCCTTTTCATTTTTTAACCTCCTTGTAAAGATATAAAGCAAATTTTAAAGCATTTTGTTTAAGTTTGTTAAGATTAATTTCAGGATTTTGGAAAAGTTGCGAAGCAATAAAAATATTCTCAATTGGCAATTCCTCTATGATAGGAACTGCCCATGTAGTTACAATAATCCCATCTTTTAACCCAATTTTTTTTGCATATCTTGCAAAAGATGCAACTGCTTTTGATTTGAAAAAACTTGTTGCAGGAAAAACTTTGAAACCTTTACTTAAAAAATAATCTAAAGAGGGATATTTTTTGTAATAATGATAATGCCAGTCAAATATAATGATATCTTTTGGAATTAAATCAATTGCTTTATAAACATTACCAACTGCACCATTACAATTACATATTTTAAATTTTCTATGGTCAAGAAGCATATCTCCCCAGAGAGACATATTTACATTTTTTTTTGGATAAAAAACTATGTAGTTTGTTTACATCTTCTGAATATATCTCCCACAATTTTTTATTTTTACATCTATCACAAATCCCCATTCTTCTCTCACTAAACCAATGTTGAACTTCATCATGGGTAAGATGCATTATTTTAGGTTTGAAAATATCTATTATTTCCTCAAGGACAGAAAAAATAACTTCATATGTTTTGGGATTTGATGTGCAGTAGACAAAAGGATTTTTTGGGTCCTCAACAAGTGATGGGTCAACTTTGACAAGATTTGTATCATTTTGGTGTCCAAGAGTTGGAAATTCTGGGATAATTTCCATCCCAAGAAAATTTATATAATCTTTTATTTCTCTCATTTCATCTTGAGAATATGACCATTCTTCGTTTAATTGAGGATAACTCTTATACTTCATCCCTTTCCCAATTCCAAGAATTACTCCATTATATCCAATCTTATTAAGATTTTTTATAATTTTAAAAAACTGTTTAAGGTCTACTCTTTTATAATAAAGAGAAAGATGTATGTATCTTTTCATAAAATATGGTTTCTGTAATAGTTCAGGAAAAATGAAATCTTGTTTTTTAAATATTGTTTTTATATCTTTTGATTTATGAAGAGAAATTTTTATATTTTCACTGATGGATTTATTTTTATCAATTCTTTTTATTTTTGTAAAACCACCAACAACACACATTTTCCCTCTATTATAGATTACATATTTCAAAAGAGAAGAAAATTCAAGTTTAATCCCAATTTTATCAGGTCTTATAATATAAATAGGTTTATTTTTAAATTCAAAATACCTTGTTATAATTCTTCCAAAAGGCGGAACTATATATCTAAAATATCTATCCTCTCCAGGAATTAAAATATTTGTTTCTGAAGGCAATTCCCATGAAAAAAAGAATTCTAACTGTTTGAATTTTCTTTTACCTAAATTTTTCAAATTTATAAAAATTTCTAAGTAATCTTTTAAATCATATAGAATTTCAAGTTTTTCGTCATTTTTATTTTTTTCAATAATAACTTTTGAATTCTCTTTTCTTACAAAAGGTTCAACAAAAGTTATATCTGAAAACTTATGAGAAAGAAATCCATCTGGGTCTCTTCCAACAAATCCTTCTTTTACCCATACTGATAATCCATCTTTTCTAAAGACATTATTCCTTCTAACAAAATCTATATCATTTTTTTTGTCTATTAAACTCATTATATTTCCATCTTCTCCTATCAAAACTTTTAAATTTTCTGATTTAAGTATAAGATTTTCTTGTTTATAAGATTTTGGTTTCATACTCACCCTTTCTCTAAAACCAAAAACTCAAATTTTTCAATTTTTTGAATTTCAAGAATGTTGTTTCTTAAATTAGATTTTGAAAATATACTTTTCGCTTTTTTTATTCTATCAATATTTATCTTGACTTTTAGATTATCAATATTTTTCCCTGAAAAATTTATTAATGAGATATAATAAATATTTTGATCTTTAATACTCTTCATTATAACTGGTTCAACAAGGGGTTCAGAAACTTCTATAATCTTATTTAAATTTAAATCTTTAAGGAAAAACTCAAAAACATCTCTTACTTTTGAATTAAAATTTGTAGGTATATAATTTGAAAGTTCATCAATTCCTCCTCTTCCATAAGGTAAAAGCGGGAAAGTTTTTTCTAAATAAGAAATACCAGGCAATGCTCCTATTATTAGTGTTTTCCCTTTCCCATAATTATTCACAACAGATGCAATTTCTCCATTTTTGAAATAACCTATCGGTTTACCATTTTTAGGGAGAAAACTCTGTCTATATGCGTAAATATTAAAAGAAGGTAAAATCTCATTAAAAGATATAGTATCAAGATTCTCTGCATGCAATAAATCAAGTTTTGGTCTCATAAAATGTTGTTTTTTGTCAAGTTGAAATTTATCAATTCCAAAAAGATTTTTCATCTTTTCAATCTCTTTATTATACTCATCATAAAAAGGCCCTCCAGCAACTGAAATTAAAAAACCACCATTTAATACCCATTTTTCAAGTTCTTCTGCAGCTTTTCTTTTAATATGGTCTCCTATAAATATTAAGACCTTATATTTGTTTATATAACCTGAAATAACATCATCTTCACAAACAATATCAATGGGATAATGTAGATGCCTTAAAATATAATATAAATTCTGTCTTTCTTGTGGATATATTGTATTACCTGGAAGATTTTCGCCTTCAATTTTAACTGAATTATCCCAAATATTTGTTGTTTCTGAATATATAATCCCAATATCAGCATCAATAACTTTGCCATCTAAAAGATAATCTTCAATTTCTCCAATAGTATAACTTACAACTTTTATACCTTTTAAAATATCAGGATGACCGATAAATGAACATTCAGTAGGATAACCCAAGTTATAATACTGTAAAAACTTAAATCCATGCGAAAGTAAAGAATAACTTGCTAATTCAATATAATCTTTATTATAACCCCTATTACCATCACTTATAAGATATGCACCCATTGGAATATTGTGATATTTTGAAAGTGCCCTTGCAATTGTTCCCTCAAAAGATTGTGTTTGTGCTCCTATATAGTCAGGAAGCCCCCCTAATCCCCATGAAGTTTCACTACTATAAGCAGTCACTCCTCTATTTTTAAACAAATCAAAAACTTCGTATCCCATTTCCATCGCTGAAAAACCTCCTGTTGAAATATATATGCTCCCTGAATTTGTCCTTGTCCCTTTTGGAAAGATTTTTTCAATTAATTCTGTTGCCTTTTTGCATACCTCTGTAAAAAGTTTTGCCCTGAATTCCCATGAATGATAGAATAAAATTGGGTCTTTTTCTGCTTCTTCTGGAGAACCACTCCCAATTTTTTCATAACCTTTATATCCATTTTCTATCATATAATTTTTAAATTTCTGATTTATAACATCCCAGTTACTTAAAACTTTAAAAGAAGGAGGACCTGATTCCTCAATTAATTTTATATATACTGGCAAATCTCTTCCAATTTCTTTTTTCAAATTTTCACATCTTCCTCTATATATCTTCTCAACGTCTTCAAACTTCCCTTCATAAAATTCCTTAGTTAAATGAATATTCTGTAAAGTAATAAAACCGATTGAGGTATTAAATCCAGTCCAAATAGGGTCTTTTCCATAAATTTCAGGATGCATACCATAAAATTCGCAATTCATTCCACAACTTTTTGCAAGTTGAAAAGTTAAGTAAGGGAAAGACCTTATTGCACCCCCCAGAAATATTTTTTCTGCTTTTTTCCCTTTTATTTTATGATCATCAACAATCTTTATCTGTTTTTTAAAAAATTCCTCAAATGTTAATGCTTTTTCTGTTCCAAGTATTCCCTTCTCATACCTTTCTTTTCCTATTCCAACTATCAACCATTCTTCTTTTTTATTATTATCAATAATTAATTTTTTAACAATATTTTCTGGATTTCTGAGCGAAACTTCTACATTTAATTTACCTTCTCCTTCAAGATTAAAAATTAAAACAGGTGGCATTACTGGATTTATATCAATTTTTTCAAACTTACTTACAAATCCCTTTTTCAATTTATCCTCATCTTTTAATTTTTCTTTTTGTTGAAGTTGTTTTAATCCTTGTTTTGTAAAATAAAATGTCTTTTTTGGTCCTTTATAATAACCGATTAGCCACCATTCATAACCTATCCTTAAAATTAAATTTTCTCCATCAAGAACATTAATTTTTAAAAATAAAGGAATAGAAAACCTTGAAATCATTGGTGGCTCCTGTGTTGCTCTCCATCTCCAATCATCTTGTGGCTTTAAATTTAAATCATTTGTTATATATACAAAATCAATTACTCTTTTTGCAGACGGATTCTCATTCTCGTCCTTAATTAAATATATTCTTGCTTTACCTTTTTTTAAAATAAAAGTAGTCCCTTGATAAACATAATCAGTATTATGCCAAGTCCATGGACCTTGAATTGTTAACCCATGACCAAAAGGAAAAAATTTTTCATGTTTTTTACTTCCAAAAATTTTTACACTCTTCTCTCCATCTTGTTCAATAATAACTTTGAATAAAGAACCAAAACCATAACAACTTTCATATCTTACCCATAATGCATATTCTCCTGTAACTGGAACCTCAAAATCATAAAATGCTATTGCTGAACTATCTTTCTCATCTGCAATAAGTTTTGTTCCTGACCAAAAATTCGGCTCTGATGGAAAATATCCAAAATCGCTTACTTGCCATCCTTTTATTATCTTAAAATCTTCTGCCTGTATTGGTAATTCAAAAAAGGTGTCGCAATATAAAATAGAACTTAAAATTAAAAAACAACTTATTAATTTAAAAAAACTCATTTTATACTCCTTTCTTTTATCTTTTCCATATAATAATTTATTAAAATCTTAAAGGTTTATCAAAGGTATCTCCACCACTAAAAAATTCATTCTTATTTAGTCCTTTAGCATTACCATCAACAAATAAAACATTAATTATTGGAACATCCTGATGTCTTCCATATGCAGGATGTATGATTGTATTATCCCAAATCGATGGTTTATTATGTCTTGCGCCATAAACACTCTCAAGGAAAAGGACAGTCCTTGACGGATTATTTACTTTACTTACCTTCCCAAAAAAAGGAGAAAACCCATACCTACCAATATACCAATTATAACCATAGTCAGCAACAGTATATGTTGTTCTTTGGTAAGATTTTACATCTGGACAAGCAACAACACCTGTTGCTTTTCTCAATCTATTATTTGCATCATATACCATTTCACCTTTCAGATAACCAAGAGTTAATAATGTATATAAAGCATATGTGGCTCTCCTTGTTCCCATATCAGCAGTTGCTCCCCATTCTCCGCCAGAACCAACTGGCTCACTAGTGCTTTGCATAAAATAACCATTATAATCATCAAGATACATATGAGTTGCCAGCTGAGTTGCCAGCCCAATCTGTTTTAAATTTGCTAAACATAAAGCCATTCTTGCCTGCTGTCTTGCTCTCTCAAGTGTAGGTAAAAGCATAGCAGCAAGAATAGCAATAATAGCAATTACAACAAGAAGTTCTATTAAAGTGAATCCACAAATTTTTTTCTTTTTCATAATTTCACCCCCTCTCTTAATCATTTCTATGATAAGTTAAAGGTCCTTTTCCATATGGTTGTATTCCTGGAGATGCTTGCCCTCCTGGAACAACATCTGATGGAAAATGTGGTATTAGGTCTACTTTTCTATATGCTCTCACTGAACCATCTACCATTAAAAAGTTTGCCCATCCATTATGTCTGAAATCTATATCCCCTGGTTGTGTTGTAGC
>CALIVE010000038.1 GCA_938048445.1 Minisyncoccota bacterium
AATAAATTTTCTAAAATAGTTGACCAATAAAACTTCATCCGTTTAGTATAAGTTTTAAATGGTTTTATTTTCATTAATTTGTTGATATCTTTTTTTCTAATTTTTTCATTAGCTTTAAAATATTTAACAATTTCACATCCTGTTTTTTCAAAAATTTCCATATCCTTTTCAGTAAAATAACCCCTTGAGATTCCTTGTAAGATATGTGAATATTCCTGAGTCCAGCCTGGTTCTTCTGGAATGTAGATATCTGCTTCTTTAATAAGTTCTGACAATTGCTCTGCAGAAAGCTTTGAATAATGAGTTTCAAAAAATATTAAAAATTTCACTTTATATTTCTCTTTTCTTTTTGTCTCCTTAGAGAGAAATTTTTCCATTTTTTAAATGCACTGCCAACTGCTTATTACCTCATAACGTGCGAATGGTTTTTCTAAATAAGATTCGTATAAATTTATTTCATTTAAAATTATCGACCAATTGAGCTCTTTTTTGATTTCTGGAAGGTTTTTAAAATTTTTAAGACGAGCGAGATTAATATGTAAAAGTAAATCTCTTTTTTCTTTTTGATAAGGTATTTTATTCTGGTCTAATTTCTCTTCAATTTTTTCTTTTATCTCCTTTAATCTATCATTTTTTTCAACATACAACCAAATCATTCTTTTTTTACCTGGTGGTCCATAATCGATTTTTGTTATTTTTAAATTAAATGGTTTGAAAAGAAATTTGTTTTCCTGATAGATTTCATTAATTAATCTTATTATCTCATTTAAATAATTGATATCTATATAGCCTAAAAATAAAAGAGTAAGGTGAAGATTTTTTAATGGAATCCAATTTACTTTAAATTTTTTCTCTATTTCATCTTCCAAGTTAGCAATTTTAGGAAATAAACCTTTTGTTAAAGGTAAAGCAAAAAAAATTCTTTTTTTCATCTTATTTCTTTAATTACTTCGGCAAAAATGCTTTCTGGTCTTTTAGGTAATCCATAATCACCAATAACTGCTATTATTTTACCTTCCTCCCATAAAATATGTGACCTTTCATAAACCTCAGGTGTGATAATAACTTCAATACTATCAGTAATATCTTCTAAGTTTATAAAAAGCATAATCTGATTAGTTTTTGTTAAAACTCTTTTTATTGAGTTAATAACTCCAATAATTTTAACTTTAACTTGATCTTTATATTTTTTAACATCAGATATTTTCATATATCCATTTATTTTTAAAAGCTTCAATGGGTGTCCAGAAATGTAAATACCAAGTAATTCTTTCTCCCACTTTAGTTTTTCAAAATCAGAAATAGGGTTAAATTTTTTTAAAATTAAGTTTTCTGAACCACTAAAAAGTCGGGAACCTGAATAAACAAAACTTTTTTGTTTTAAGGCAAATTCTACTAAATAATCTAAGTTATAGTAAAGAACACCCCTATCTTCCAAACAATCCAAGGCGCCAGATTTTATTAATGCCTCCAACGATTTTTTATTTAAATCTTTGGATCTAACTCTTCTTAGAAAATTAGCTACTGAAATAAAAAGTCCATTTTTATCTCTTTCTTCAATAACATCCTCAACAAGCTTGCGACCGACATTTTTAATTGAAGCTAAACCAAACCTTATTGTCTGGTCATCAACAATTGTAAAATTCTCTCGGCTTTCATTAATATCAGGAGGTAAAACTTTGATATTCCATCTTTTAGCTTCATCAAATAATTCTTTTATCCTTTCGACATCTTTTCCTTCATGAATAAATAAAGCTGTTAAAAATTCTATTGGATAGTGGGCCTTTAAGTAAGCTGTTTGATAAGAAATTAATGCGTAAGCAACACTATGGCTTTTATTAAAACCATAGCGGGCAAAGGGCTCATACCAACTCCATATTTTTTCTGCAGTTTCTTTGTCAATACCATTTTTTATCATCCCTTCTATCATTTTATTTTTTTGTTCCTCAAGTAAATGGGGAATTTTTTTACCTATGGCTTTTCTTAAAACATCTGCTTCTGATAAAGTAAACCCTGCTAAAGTTTGTGCAATTTTCATTAATTGTTCTTGATAAATTGCTATTCCGTAAGTTTCCTTTAAAATAGGTTCTAATTTTGGATGTAAATATTCAATTTTTTCTTTGCCAAATTTTCTTCTGATATAAGATGGAATTAATTCAACTGGACCAGGTCTATAAAGAGCTATCATAGCATTGATATCTTCAATATTTGTTGGTTTTAATTTTTTAAAATACTCAGTAATTCCCTTCCCCTCAACCTGGAAAACTCCAACTGTTTTTCCTTGAGCATAAATTTGATAAGCTTTTTCATCATCTAATTTTTGGTAATCTAATTGAATCTCGATTCCTCTTCTTTTCTTAACCAATTCTATTGTTGTTTCAATTTCTGAAAGAGTTCTTAGACCAAGCAAATCTAATTTCAAAAGCCCTAAATCTTCTATTGAATACATATCATATTGTGTAATTATTTTTTTCTCTTGAGGAGCATATTGTAAAGGAACAAAGCTTGTAAGGCTCACAGGAGCAACAACAACACCAGAAGCATGGACTGAAGCATGTCTTACTGTACCCTCCAATCTTTTAGCAACATCAAATAACATTTTAATTTTCTCGTCTTCTTGATATAGTTTATAAATTTCTGGAATTTCTAAAGCCAACTCGAGGGTCATATCAGGAGTTATAAGCTTAGCTAATTTATCACACAAGGAATAGGGTAATTTTAAAGCTCTTCCTGCATCTCTAACAGCAGCCCTGGCTCCCATTTTACCAAAGGTTATTATTTGAGCAACTTTATCTTCTCCATATTTTTTTGCTAAATATTCAATAACTTCATCCCTACGAATATCTGAGAAATCAACATCAATATCAGGAAAAGAAATTCTTTCAGGTGTTAAGAATCTTTCAAAAAGTAGATTATATTTTATAGGATCAACCTCAGTAATTCCTAATAAATAAGAAACTAAACTACCAGCAGCAGATCCCCGTCCAGGACCTACTTTTATATTTTGGTTTTTTGCCCAATTAACAAAATCTTGAACAATCAAAAAATATGAAGAAAATCCTGTTTCTTTAATAACTGAAAGTTCATAATTAAGTCTTTCTTTATAGACTAATTTATCCTTTAAATTCAATTTTTCTAATTTTTCAAAACATAATTTTTGTAAATATTCATCAGGAGAAATCCCTTCTTTTAACTCAAAGACAGGAGGTTTTACCTTACCGAGTTCAATTTCAAGATTACATTTTTCAGCAATTTCTAAAGTATTTTCTAAAGCTTCAGGTATATCTTTAAAAAGTTCCATCATTTCCTGAGTACTGCTGAGATGGAAAAAATCTTCTTTCATCGTTAATCGGTCTTCTTCTTCAATATCCTTTCCTGTTTGAACTGCTAAAAATACATCATGAATTTCTCTTTCGTCTTTATAGAGATAGTGTGAATCTTGGGTTGCTACCAATTTAACACCGGTTTGTTTTGAAAGTTCAATTAGCATATTAAAAACTTTTCTACTTTCAGCAATTCCTGGATGATTTCCAATTTCTAAATAAAAATTCTCTTTTCCAAAAATATCAAGATATTCAAAAACTTTTTCTTTTGCTTTTTCTAATCCATCATTAAGGAGAGTCTTTACAATCTCTCCCGCTAAACAACCTGAAAGACAGATTAACCCCTCTCTATATTCTTTTAATAAATTTTTGTCAATTCTTGGCTTATAATAAAAACCTCGTAAATGAGCAATTGTTGCCAGTTGAATTAAATTTTGATAACCTCTATAATCTTTTGCTAATAAAGTTAAATGATAACTTCTTGAATCTACCTTAGGTACTCGATCTTCAATTGTTCTTGGAGCTAAATAAGCTTCAATTCCAATAATAGGCTTGATTCCATTCTCTTTACATTTTTTATAAAATTCGATAGCTCCATATAAATTGCCGTGGTCAGTAATAGCTAATGATTCGAATTCTAATTCTTTTGCTCTTTTAATTAAATCATCAATTTTTGAAAGACCATCTAATAAGCTATAATGGGTATGGAGATGCAAATGAACAAATTTCATTTCTAAAATATTATAATCAAATTAGAAAGGAATGGATTTTGAGAAACAATTATTTAAAAAAGGAATAAAAACAATTTTAGCAATTGATGAGGTTGGAAGAGGTGCTTTGGCTGGTCCTTTTTTTGTTGGAGGTATTTTAATAGACAAAGAAATTTATAAATTTTTAGAAAAAATTGAGCTAAAGGATTCAAAAAAATTATCTCCTGCTAAAAGATTGGAAATTTATAAAAAAATTAAAGAAAATAAGGTTGATTTTTATTTAAGAAAATTTACTAATAGAGAGATTGACAAATTTGGAATAAATAATTGTTTTAAAAAAGCAATTTATGAATTAAATAACATTTTAAAACCAGATATTTTATTAATTGATGGAATAGATTTAAAAATAAACTTAAAAAATGCGAAATTTATTGTCAAAGGTGATAATTTTATTAAATCTATCTCTGCGATATCCATCATTGCTAAAGTTAAAAGAGACAAATATATGGAGTTTTTAGATAGATTTTATTTACCTTATAAATTTAAAGACAATAAAGGATATGGCACAAAAGAACATATAAAAGCTATTAAAAAATTTGGATTAACCAAACATCACCGAAGAAGTTTTTGTAAAAATCTATAGATTATTTTTGTTTTTCTTTTAGTGAAGTTAAGTGTTTTTCTGCCCAAATTTGAATTTTCAAAGATTCAGTTTTTATTCTTTGAAGAATTTTTAAAATTATAGATAAAAAAACACCTTCTAATTCTTCAAAATGAACCTTAGTTGAAGTTAGTGCTTTTCTTATTTTTCTTTCTAAATTAATTAAAATAATGTAATCTTTTGGCAATATTTTAATATTTTTAACTTTTCTTAGAAAGTAAAGAGCAATTAAACCCAAAATTATAAGACTAATTATAGGAGAAAGAAAAGCAAGATAATATTCCTTAATCATTTATACTTAATCGGACAAATCTTTTTAATTCGATTTTTTCACCAAACTGATTTGCACTTTTATGAATTAAGTCTTTAATCTTTAAGCTTTCATCTTTAAAATATCTCTGTTCCAAGAGGCAAACTTCTTCATACCATTTTTCTAATTTTCCTTGAATAATTTTTTCTTGAATTTCTAAAGGTTTATCCTTTAATTCTTCTCTAAATTCTTTCTTTTTAGCTTCGATAATTTCTTCAGGAATTGTTTCTTTGCTTAAATACAAAGGATTCATTGTAGCAACTTGTAAAGCTATTTCGTGAGCCAATTTTTTAAATTCTTCACTTCGAGCAACAAAATCAGTTTCAGCCCTCATTTCGACCAAAGCACCGACTCTTCCGTTAAAATGGATATAACCTTCAATAATCCCTATTTTCGTTTCTTTTTCTCCCTTTTTTTCCAATAAACTTTCACCTTTTCTAACAATATATTTTTTTGCTTCTTCTAAATTACCTTTAGTAGCTTCTAAAGCTTCTTTACACAAACCAATTGGAGCTCCGGTTTCATTTCTTAAAATTTTTATTTTTTCTAATATTTCTTTATCCATTTTCTTGTAATTTTTCTTTAATCCCCGCTATTAAATAGTTAATTAAATAATCAATGCTTGAAGGAGCTTTATCATTAGCTGGAATAACAACTTTTACTCCATTAATGTTATTATCAGAACCACAAATAGCAACAATAGGAATTTCTTTTTTATTTGCCTCAGCTTTGGCTGTTTGGTGTGAAGGATAATTCAGGTCAACAATAAATAAAGCATCTGGTAATCTTTCTAAGTGTATTACTCCTGTATAAATCTTTTTCATTTTTTCTAATTCTCTCATAATTCTATTTTTTTCTTTGGGTGGATAATTTTCAATTTCACCACTTTCTTCTTTTCTTAATAATTCCTTGAAATATTCTATTCTTGTCTTGATTGTTCCAAAGTTTGTAAGAAATCCTCCTAACCATTTATAGTCAACATAAGGCATATTGAATTCTTGAGCTATTTTTCTAATCGATTTTTCGCAAGCAGGTTTTGCTCCAACAAATAAAATTATTTTTCCACCTTTTAAAAGTTCAGCCAAAAAATTAATAGCCTGATTTAAACCTTCGATTGTTTTTGTTAGATTAAAAAATTCAATATTACTTTTATTTTTCTTCAATAAAAATTGTTTCATTGAACTATGAGTGAACCTTTTAGCCCGACCATAATGACAACCAGCAGATTTCAATTCTTCTTCCAATTTTTTCTCTTTTGTTTCAATAGCTTCCATTTTCATTTTGTTTTATAATTATAAATGATGAAAAAAGGAATTCATCCTAAATATTTTAAAGCAAGTGTATCTTGTGCTTGTGGAAGCAAATTTGAGGTATTTTCGACTAAGGAAAAAATTGAAGTAGAAACATGCCGCAATTGTGCTCCTTTATTTATTGGCAGTGAAGAAAAGAAAGCTATTATTGGTCAAGTTGAAAAATTCTACCGAAGATATAAAAAATCAACTTAACTACTTTAATTTTCTTAAAAATTAATAAAAAAATCAAGTAATAAAATGGACACAGAGAACAACAAAGTAGATTCTGTTTTATTTGAAATTCGCGCTGGAGTTGGGGGCGAAGAAGCTGCTCTATTTGCTAAAGATTTATGGAGGATGTATTCCAAATATTTTGAAAAAAAGGGTTTTAAAGTAATCGTTTATGAAGACCATCGAAGTGATTTAGGCGGGATTAAAACATTAGTTGCTGAAATTAAAGGAGATAATGTGTATGAATTGCTAAAAAATGAAGCTGGAGTTCATCGGGTTCAAAGAATCCCAATAACTGAAAAGTCTGGAAGAATTCATACTTCAACTGCATCTGTGGCAGTTCTTCCTAAATACTCCTTTACACCAATAGAAATTAAAGAAAGTGATATTGAAATAGAGTTCTTTAGAGCTTCTGGACCTGGTGGGCAAAATGTTAACAAGGTTGAAAGTGCTGTAAGAATCTATCACAAGCCTACAGGTATAGTTGTCTCTTGCCAGACTGAAAGAAGTCAACAAAGAAATAAAGAGATAGCTCTTCAAATTTTAAAATCAAAGTTATGGCAATTGGAACAAGAAAAGATTAATAAAAAACTGATTACAGAAAGAAGACAACAGGTTGGTATGCAAGAAAGAGCTGAAAAAATTAGAACTTACAATTTCCCACAAAATCGAGTTACTGACCATCGCCTCAATAAAAGTTGGTATAATTTGGAGGAAATATTAGATGGAGATTTAGATGTTATAATTAAAGCTTTTGAAAAAGTAAAAGTGAATCAATAATGAAGAAAGAGGTTGGTTTATTTATCATTTATATGCTCATAATAGCGATATTTTTATATTTGGCAACAGATCCTGATTTTTTAAAAGCTGTAGTAAATATTTTTTTTTAAAATAAAATAATGGTTCATCAAAGTATAATCATTGGAGCTTCAGCTGCAGGTATAAGTGCAGCTATTTATTTAAAAAGAAGAAATATTGATTTTTTATTGATAGGAAAAGACCTTGGTGGTGAAATGGCTTTATCAGGGATAATAGAAAACTATCCGGGCTTTCCTTATACTACAGGAATTGAACTTACTAAAAAGTTTAAAGAGCATTTGGAAAAATATCAAATAGAAATAATTAATGATGAAATAAAAAATATTCAAAAAGAAGAAAATATTTTTCTAATTCAAGGGTTAAAAAATTCTTATCAAAGTTTGAGTGCAATAATTGCCACTGGAGCAAAACCTAAAAAACTAAATATTCCTGGTGAGGATAAATTTTATCATAAAGGAGTTTCTTATTGTTCTGTTTGTGATATGCCTTTATTTAAAGGTAAAAAGGTAGCAATTGTTGGAGGAGGAAATTCAGCTTTAGAAGCAGGGTTAATGGCATCATCAATTTGTGATTTTGCTTATGTAATTACTAAAAATCCAAAAATGAAAGGTGAAGCAATTTTAATTGATGAACTTAATAAAAAAATGAATGTTAAAATAATTTACAATGCTTTAACTCAAGAAATATTTGGAGATGAATTTGTTAAAGGTTTAAAATATTTAGACTTAACTACTAATGAGGTAAAAGAATTAGAAGTTGATGGTGTTTTTATTCATATTGGCTTAACACCAAATACTGAATTTATACCTCAGGGATGGAACATTAAAAATGAATATGGAGAAATTGTTATTAATAAAATAGGGGAAACCTTAGTGCCAGGAATTTTTGCTGCTGGTGATGTTACTGATATTCCATATAAACAGATAGGTATAGCTGTTGGTCAGGGTATAATTGCTGCTTTATCAACTGTTAATTATCTCAATAGAATAAAAAGCTCATAGGATTTAGATACCCAAATTTTTCAGGATTGTCAGGAGTATAACCATAACAAATATTATAAGGATAACAGCTTGCTGGAATAGGGCTTTCTAAAACAGGTTTATTTTTGATTTCTAAATGGAGATGGACATCCAAAGGCGAAACTTTATCACAACCATCTTCACCAATTCGCCAATAATTACATCCGTAGCCAGTAGCTCCTATTTTCCCTATAATTTCTCCTTTTTTAACAAAAGAATTTTCTTTTAGGTTTTCATTAATTGACTCTAAATGTCCATATAAAACATAAATTTTTTCATTTTTTTGGCAAATTTCTTTTTCAAATATACAAATACTATCATCTAATTCTAAAATTACAGTATTGCCTAAGCCATGATCTTCTTCTCCATTTTTAACAATTTTCACTATTCTACCATCATAGATAGAATAGGCAAACAAATCAGCTGAAGCTAAAGGAGCTAAATCAATCCCAGCATGTTGAATATAATCCAATTTTCTATTTTCTGTGTTTTTTGCATTTTCCCATTTAACTCGGATAGGATTATTAAATCGTTGTCTTATAAAAAATTGATTTAAGTTTACAGGAGGGTGAAAATGTTTTTTAAATTTTTTTGGCTCTAACTCCTTGTAGGAAATAATCAAATCACCAGTTTTTGCTGATTCAAAAAATTTTTTGGCATTTTCAGTTTCTAACCTTAAGCAACCTCCAGAAAAATTACTCGTCACCCTTTCACCATTAAGGTATATTGGGATTTCATGAATAAAAAAATCTTCATATAATTGTACAGCATAGTTCATATAAACAGGAAACAAAGAAGAAATATGTTTTTCTTTTTTTATACCAACTCGATAATATCCTGTTGGTGTTTGATACCATTTTCCTTCTGGAGCTTGATAAGCTATGGGGATTGTTTCTTTCAATTTACAATTTTCAAAAAAATAGATTAAATTTTTACTTAAATTAACCTCAAAAACCCTTGGCTCACAAATTTTTGGCTTTATCTCTTCTTTCTGAAAGATATCAGAAACATTTACCTCGAAATGATTTGATGAAGAATTAATAATTAAAACCTTAGATGAAGAAAATGAAAAAATACTAAAAATAATTAGTCCAATTAACAAAATTATCCCTAAAACATATTTCATTTTACTCAAATATTATAGCAAGATTTTTTAATAATTTGAGCTGTCGATATATCTGTATTTTAAAGTAATTAGTGTTGGAGTTGAAGCTTAATTAATTAAATAAAGTTAGACTCGCTAACTTGAAAATATTGGATACCGGGTTTGATTCTATTTAATCTTTCGACTGTTATTTGATCTACCAGACTTGAACCAATATAGGCCACTCGACTATGTTTTAAGATAAGATCTTTAATACGAGAGCTAACAATAGGTTTAAAAGCTTGAGCAATTATTTCAATTCCAAACTTTTCTTTAAACTTTTCAATTAACTCTTGTGAGATAAATGGAAAGGTATTTTTTAGATTATCTCTTTTACTCCTTATTAATCTATTAGTTAAAATTACAATTTTTGTTTTCTGAGCCAAGGTTGCTAATTTTCTTAAATAAGAAAAAGGAATTTTATGTTCATTTATATATTTTTGAAACCCTTCTTGATCCCAAAGATAAAGATACAAACCTTTTAAAAAAATCTTTAACGAAGTTTCAACTAAAACTCCATCTAAATCAATAATTAATAAATCAGGAAGTCCTTTTGTTTCAAGATAATCAATAACATCTAAAAAAGTTTTTGGGGCTTCTTTTTTAGTAAATTGTTCCATAGATAGTTGATTTACAAAAATTTTTTCATTTTATAATTATAGACTGAATTTTATTTAAAATCACAAAAATGGGCTTACAGGATAGGGATTATTACAAAGAAAAATTAAAAGAAATTGAAAGGAATCAACAAACAAAAAAGAATGTTTTTATCTTTATAATAGTTATACTTCTAATTCTAATCCTAATTTTTAGTTCAATTATTTTTTAGCTCAAGATTGTGATTTATTTACATCTCTTGTATAAGTGCCAAAATTTTTCTTATTAAAGAATCTTCACCAGGAAAATCAAAGTATTGAATATCTTTTTTGTAAAATGTGCTTCCAGCAAGTATATGATAAGTAAGATAATGTGTATAAGTACCTTGAAATTTTTCTCTTAATTGATCGAAAATCTTTTTAAATTTTTCAT
>CALIVE010000039.1 GCA_938048445.1 Minisyncoccota bacterium
ATTAAAGAATTTGGTTTAAAGAAAAACAAAAAATGGCTTAAAAGGTTAGTTCAGAAAATATATGATATGGGTGAAACTGAAATAGCTTATAAATTGGTTAATTATTTTAATTTAGAAAAAGAATTTAAGATTTAATTATGAAACAAGAAGAAATTCTTAAATTAGTAGAGCATATTTTTATACCGAATATTATGTTGGCTTTGTTAAAGATTGGATTGAAGAGTTTGGTTTAAAGAAAGACAAAGAATGGTTTAAAAAGTTGTTTCAGAAAATGATTGATAAAAAAATGGTTTATCATATTTTAGATTTTATTAAAGAATTTAATTTAAAAATAGAAACTAAATGGTTAAAAGAGCAAGTTGAGAGAGTGGTTGATGAAAAAGAAGATTTTGAATTAGCTTCAGATTTGATTGAAGAATTTGGTTTAGAAGGGTATAAATGGATTAAAAAGCTTGTTCAAATGATAATTAATAAAAAATATTTTAATGATGCGCTTGCTTGGATTAAACGTTTTGATTTAGAAGAAGAGTTTGGTTCTGAAAAAATAAAAGAGTTGATTAAAAAATTAATTAAAGAAAAAAAAGATTTTTATTATGCACTTTATTGGATTATGGAATTTGGTTTAAGAAAAGAATTTGAAAAGGTTGATGATGAGTTTGATATTAAAAAAATGATTGAAGCATTAATTTATAAGAAAAAGGAATTTGGGGAAGCTCTTTATTTTATTGAACATTTTAGTTTGTTTGAAGACCGAGATTGGCTTAAAGAACAAGTTCAGAAAATGGTTAATAAAAAAATATTTAATTGGGTGTTTTATTTTATTGAACGTTTTGATTTAGAAGAAGAGTTTGATATTAAAAAATTGCTTGAGATGGCGATTGATGAAGAATATTTTGATGTAGCTTTTAAATATATTAAAATTTTTGGTTTAGATGAAGACAAAGAATGGCTTAAAGAACAAATTCGGAAAATTTACAAAATGGATGAAATTTGGGAAGCCCGTGTATGGATTAGAGAATTTGATTTAGAAGAAGAGCTTGAAGATTTATTATGAAGCAGGAAGAACTTCTTAAATTAGTAAAACACATTGAAATACCATTAGAAATAGTTATGCAGAGTGAGATGTTGAAGAATGAGTATGCTTTGCCTTATATTCAATTGATATCAAAACGAGATGCAAATATAGCATTTGAGTGGATTTCTTCGCTTGGTTTAAAAGAATTTGATGTTAAAAAGATTATTGAAGAGTTTTTAATTAAAAAAGATTATTTTGATGATATGTGTTATTGGATAGAGAAATTTAATTTAAATGAAGATTTTGAATGGCTTAAAAAATTAGTTAAAATATTAGTTAATAATGATTATTTTGGTGCTGCTTATGAATTTATTAAAAAATTTGGTTTAAATAAAGACAAAGAATGGCTTAAAAAATTTATAAGGACAATTGGTGAAGATGCTCCATATTATGCGCTTCAATGGTTAGAAATTTTTGAAATAGAAGAAGATAAAGAAATAATTAAGAAGTTTATTGAGTCAAGTGTTAAAAGAGGTAATTATACTAATGCTTTTTATCGGATTAGAGATTTTGGTTTAGATAAAGATAAAAAATGGATTGAAAAACTCATTCAAATATTTTATAAAGAAGAGCCCTATGAAGCTCTTTATTGGTTTGAAGAGTTTGGTTTAGATAAAGATAAAAATAAAGAATGGATTAAAGAGATTATTCAAATAATAATTGATGATAAAGAAGAAGATAAAGCGCTTAAATGGATTAAAGATTTTGGTTTAGAAGAAGAATTTCCTGTTAAAGAAATTATTCAAAGATTAAGTAAAAAAGAAGATTTAAATAGTTTACAACTTACTCTTCATTGGATTGAAAAATTTGGTTTAAAAAATGAATTTAATGTTAAAGAGTTAGTTAAAAAATTAATTAAAAAAGAAGAAAAAGAAATAGGTGAACTTCATTCTGCTTTTCATTATATTAAAGATTTTGGTTTAGAAGAAGAGTTTGATGTTAAAGAACTTATTCAAAAATTGGTTAAACGCCATTCATTTAGTAAAGCTCTTTATTGGATTAAACAATTTGGTTTAGAGAAAGAGTTGGATGTTGAAAATATTATTTGGAAATTTATTAAAGAATCAATAAAGAAAGAAGATATAAAAATGGGATTATCTGAAGCTCTTGATTTTATTAAAGAATTTGGTTTAGAAGAAAAGTTTGATATAAAAAGTCTTATTGAAAAAATAATTTTTAAGGATATGCATAGTTTTGTTATAGCTTCTAAATATATTAAGGCTTTTGGTTTAGACAAAGATATAGATTGGCTTAAAGAGCAAGCAGAAAAATTTTTGAAAGTTAAATGGTATGATAGTGCTTTTGAATTTATTAAAAAATTTAAATTAGATAAAGATAAAGATTGGTTAAAAAAATTTATTAAAAAGATGGCAGACGAAGATATTATATATATTTTAATTGATTTTATTAAAGGTGTTGGTTTAAATAAAGATAGAGAATGGCTTAAAGAGTTTGCGGAATTTATGATTGATAATGAAATATATTTTGATGCGCTTGTTTTTGTTAAAAGTTTTAATTTGGGTAAAGACAAAGAATGGCTTAAAAAGCTTGTTCAAAAGATTGAATATGAATCATTAGTTCGTGAATGGGTTGAAACTTTTGGATTAGAAGAATAGTTTGAAGGTTGATTATGAAGGACAAAGAATTTTTTAAATCGTTAGTAAAGCATATTGATATACCGACGGAAATTCTTAAACAGAGTGAAATGTTAAAAAATGAATATGCGACATCATTAATAACAATTTTATTTGAAAACAAAGAATATGAAATAGCATTATCATATATTAAAAATTTAAGGATACAACGTTTATTAGATATTAATGAAATTGTAAACATAATTGATGATTTATCTGAAAGTGGAAAATTTAGTGTTGCATATGGTTATGCCAAGGCTTTTAAATTAAAAGAAAAAATTAAAGATTTAGAAAAAGGTGTTTGGAATGAAGTAACTTATTATTATACAAAAAGTGATTATATTTCTGCTCTTAAAATACTTATAGAAACAGATATTTCAAAAGAAGAGATAGAAAATATGCTTTCTGATGGGTTATTTTATTCAGAAATAAGTGAAGATGATTTAGAGGACTTAAAAGAGTTTTTAGAAGAGTATGAATTAAAAATAGAAATTGATATTTTTAAAAATGTTATAAGAGAATTAAAAAAATATAAAAAATATAATGAAATTGGTATGTTAATAAAAGTTTTTATTGATGTTTTTGAAAAATATCTTGATGATAAATTAAAAGAAATAATTAAAATTGTAAATCTTCATATGTATAGAAAAAAAGATTATGAATTTGTTAGGAAAATGTTTACTCATTTTCCTTTTATTGAGGAAGTTATTGATGTTGTTGAATTTTCAAAAAATTATATGAAAATAGGAATGTTTCCTCAAGAGACTTTATATATTGTTTTATCTTCTTCAATTAAAAATAAAGAAGAAGTTATAAATGAATTATTAGAATATTTTTTGAGTTTAGAAGAAAGGGTTGAAAGAATTGATATATTTAATCTTGTTATGGTTTTAATTGAAAGAAAAAAAGATATTAATTTTGAAAAAATTGATTTAAATGTTTTAAAAAAATACATAATTAAACTTATTGAATTTGAAGTATATAGTGGTGCTTATGATTTATTTAAAGAATTTTATAATCAATTTCTTAATAGAGACCCAGAATCTCTTTCAGAATTGAAAGAATATTTTGAGAAGGTTAAAGATAAAATATTTGAATATAAAGATTGATTGGTTTAAAGAACAAATAAAGATAATTAATGAAAAAACATTTAAAATTTAATTATGAAACAAAAAGAATTAATCAAATTAGTTGAGCATATTGATATACCGATTGAAATTCTTAAACAGAGTGAAATGTTAAAAAATGAATATGCAAAAGCAAAGGCGATACGTTTTTATAAAACAAAAAAGTATGGCGAAGCAGTGGAATATATTAAACTTTCAGAAAGTCAGCAT
>CALIVE010000040.1 GCA_938048445.1 Minisyncoccota bacterium
ATAAGCAGACAGACAAAGCGATAATTAAATCTCTTTATGAAAAGTTTTTAGAAGCGATTCAGTATCGGCAAAAGAAAATGATTAGTGAAGGGTATTGGAATGAGAATAGCACTTTTGAAGAGTATTTAGATGAAGCGATTAAGACTTGTGAATCAAGATTAGAGGAATTGAAATGGAGAAAGAAAACGCAAGAGCCAAGCTTTTCTTATCTTGTTCACATTTTGCCTTATATGGAGAATGTGCCAAAAGGTGTAGGTGAGCCTTTAACACAAGAGGATTATGAGTTTTATGAAATGATTCTTAAAAAGTGTTTAGAGCTGTATAAAAAATGTTTGAGTGATGAAAAGTTTTTAAATGAAATGTTATTATAGTATGAAAAACAATTTTACTCTCATTCTAAATATTGTTATTAGTTTAATAACAATAATTGGTGTAATTATTGGAGTAGGTGTTCAGATTGGTCAAATGAAAACTCGGATAGATGTGATAGAACAGAGAATAGAGAAAATAGAGAAGTCAGTAGATTGTTTATCAAATCATATTACAGAGGTTTTAACGAGCACTTCAAAGAATCAAGAGGCAATTAATTTTCTAAAAGAGGAGATAAGAGAAATAAAACAAGATATTAAATTTTTAAAAAAGAATACAAATAAATAGAGATTATTAAAAAAGGTAAAAATAAAGTGGATGTTTTTAAAAGAAAATGTTGTTCAAAATATTCAAGTTTATCGTACACTTGATGTTAATGGTATAGAAGTAATCAATATTGAATGGTCGCCGATTGTTCCAGGTGTTCAAGATATAATTTCTTTTAAAATTTATAGAGGCATTGGTGGTAAAAATTTTGAATTTTTAGCCGAAACAACCCAGCCTTTTTATCAAGATACAAACGCCCCGATAAAACCTGGTGCTGAATATTGGTATAAAATTACCTATTTAACAAATCAAGGTGAAAGTTCATTAGAAGAGGCGATTCCTGTTTCTCTTTGGACAATGAAGCCTGAATCTTTTAATGAAAGAACTTATTGGACATTAATTAGTCAAATTAGAAGGCAGAATTTAGTTTTTTTAAATTTTGGAGAAAAAGTTAAAATTTTTATTAAAAAAAGGGTTGGAGAAAAATGCAATAAATGTTTTGATGAATATGTTAGAGTTCCGATTAATCCAAGGTGTGATGTTTGTTTTGGAACTGGTTATATAGGTGGTTATGATAAATTTGAGACAAAGTTGATAATTTCTCCGACGCCTGAATTGATTAGAGAAGAGGATACAGGAAGAGTGAGGTTATTTCAAGGAAGGGTATTTTTACCGAATTATCCGCCTGTTCACGAAGAGGATATTTTGATTATGCAAGATAATACAAGGAAAATGATATCAAATGTTATTCATTGGAGGTTTCAATTATTTTTAATACTTCAAGAAGTTCAGATAACAGAATTAGCAAAAGGGCATCCAGCTTGGCTTTTAGAATAGGTTATTAAAAATGTTGGCTTCAATGAAAAATTTAGATTCTCCATTAATGTATTATGGAGGCAAAAAATATATGGTTAAAGAGTTATTAAGATTGATGCCAAAACATAAAATATATGTTGAGGCTTTTGCTGGAAGTGCGAAATTATTGTTTGCGAAAGAGCCTTCTGAAATAGAGGTTTATAATGATATAGATAGTGCTTTATATGATTTTTTTATGGTGTTAGCGAATAAGGAGGAGTTTAATAGGTTTATAGAGATAGTAAAATGGCTTCCGTATTCTCGGAAGTTATGGAATGAGTGTAAAAATACTTGGTTTATGTATGAAGATAGAGTTGAGAGAGTTTGGCGTTGGTTTGTTTTGGTGAGGCAGAGTTTTGATGGGTTAGGAGGTCATTGGAGTTATGGATTGAAGAAAAACAAAGCTATTCCTTGGGTAAATGTATTAGAGAGATTGCCTTTAATACATAAAAGGTTGCAGAGAGTTATAATAGAGAATTTAGATTGGCGGGATATTTTTAAAAAGTATGATACAGAAGATACTTTATTTTATTTAGACCCGCCTTATATTTCGGATACAAGGGCAAAACAGCATAGGAAAGTTTACAAATATGAGATGAGTATAGAAGACCATAAGGAATTAGTTGAAAAAGTTTTAAAATTGAAAGGAAAGGTTATGATTAGTGGTTATAAGCATCCAGTTTATGAGCCGTTAGTTGAAAATGGTTTTGCTTTATTTGAGTTTAAAAAAGCACTTCGTTCTTTTAATCCAAGAATTTTAAAAAATCCAGAAAAAAAGAATGAAAGGATTGAATGTATTTGGGTGAAACCAAATCCAATGAATAAAACTTTTTCTTTTATTGATTTATAAAAATTAATTATTTATGAAACAAGAAGAACTTCTTAAATTAGTTGAACACATTGAGGTTCCATATGAAATAATTAAGCAAAGTGAGATGTTAAAGAAAGAATATTTACCACCTTATATTTCAAGAATTTCTGAAATAAATGCTGAAAGAGCACTTTTTTTAATTAAAGAGTTTAGTTTAGAAGAGCAGTTTGATTTAAAAGAAATGGTTCAATGGGCGATAGATGGTATTAAAAAAAGAAAAAAAGGTGGTGAAAGTCCTTGGGATGTTTTGTCTGTAATTTATTTTATTAAAGATTTTAATTTAAAAGGAGAAGTTGATGTTAAGCCACTTATTCAAATTTTAATTAATGGAGAATTGTTTGATGAGGCAATATATTGGATTAAAAAGATGGGTTTAGAAGAAGATAGAGAATGGCTTAAAGAAAAAATTCAAGAATTGATTGATGATAATTATTTTGATACGGCTCTTACATTTATTTATGAATTTTATTTAAAAGATGAATTTGATATAAAAGAATTAATTGAAAAATTAGTTGAATATAATGATTTTGATAATGCTTTTTATTGGATTAAAGAATTTGGTTTAGGAGACCAAAGTCATTGGATTAAAAAATTGCTTAAAATAATTAGTATAGTAGATGATAAAGAAGCAGAAAGATGGATTAGAGAATTTGAATTAGAATGAAAGGGAATTTAAATATTTATTTATGAAACAAGAAGAACTTTTTAAATTAGTTGAACACATTGAAATACCAGAGGAAATAATTAAGCAAAGTGAGATGTTAAAGAAAGAATATTTACCATTTTATGTTTCAAGAATTTCTAAAATAAACACTGAAAAAGCGCTTTCTTTAATTAAAGATTTTAGTTTAGAAGAGCAGTTTGATTTAAAGGGATTAGTTCAAAATTTAATTGATGATAAAAAATTTCATAAAGCTCTTTATTGGATTAAACATTTAAATTTAAAAGAAGAATTTTCTGTTGAAAAATTAATAGAGTTGATAGAAATAATGATTAAAGATGAACTTTTTGAGCAGGCATTAGATTATATTAAAGAATATAATTTAGAAAAGGAGTTTGATGTTAAAAAAATTATTAAAGATTGGTTTTTTAATGTAAAAGTATATGATTTAGATAGTGTTGTAGAAATAATCAAAAAATTTAATTTAGATAAAGATGAAAATTGGCTTAAAAATATGGTTGAGCAATTAATTGATAAAAATATTGAGAATATTGCCTATGTTTTAGTTAAAAATTTTAATTTAAGCAGAGATGAAGAATTTCTTAAAAGACAGATTGAGAAGATGATTTCTAAACTAATTAAAGAAGTATTTTTTAGTGAAACTTTTTATAATCAGGCAATATTTTGGATTAAAAATTTTAATTTAGACAAGGATAGGGAATGGCTTAAAGAGCAGGTTCAAAAAATAATTGATAAAAAATTATTTTATAGAGCTCTTTTATTTATTAATGAATTTAATTTGAAAGAGGAATTTCCTGTTAAAGAAATTATTGAAATTCTTATTGATAGAGAATTTGTTGATGAGTCTTTTAGTTTTATTGAAAAATTAGATTTAGAAAAGGATATTAATTGGCTTAAAAAAGTTATACGAAAATTGGTTAATAAAAATTATATTTTTGAAGCGTTAAAATGGGTTAGAGAATTTGATTTATATAAAGATAAAGATTGGCTTAAAGAGACCATTGAAATTGTGGCTAAAAAACAACCTACTTTTGTTTCTTATTGGATTTTAGCTTTTGTTTTAGAAGATGATATAGAATGGCTTAAAGAGATTGCTGAAATAATAATAGATGAAGAGTGGTTAAATTTTGCTTTTGAATTTATTAGAGAGTTTAAATTAGAATTTGACCGTGATTGGCTTAAAAAGGTTATTCATAAGATAATTGATAAAAGAGGATTTGATGAAGTTGCGGAAAAATGGATTAGAGCTTTTGGTTTTAAAAAATCAGAGTTTAAGGTTTAATTATGGATAAAAAAGAATTGCTTAAATTAGTAGAGCACATTGAAATACCGATAGAAATAATTATGCAGAGTGAGATGTTGAAGAATGAGTATTTACATCCTTTTATTTTAAGAATTTCTGATGTTAAACCAGGATTTGCACTTTCTTTAATTAAAGATTTTGGTTTGAAAAAAAATTTTAATGTTAAAGAAATTGTTGGAAAGCTTATTAATGTAAATAAGTTTAGAGAATTTGAATTTTGGATTAAAGAGTTTGATTTAAAGGAAGATAAAGAATGGCTTAAAAAACAAATTAAAAGAATTATTCTTAAAAAAGATTTTGATACTGCGCTTTCTTTAATTAAAAATTATGGTTTAAAAGATGAATTTAATGTTAAAAAATTGGTTGAAAGAATAAGTGAAGATTTTTTAGATGAGGATGATGTTTATAATATTTTTTATTACATTGAAAATTTTGATTTATATAAAGACAAAGAATGGTTTCAAAATTTTGTTATAAAAATGTTTAATAAAGGTGAGATTGATGATATTTTTTATTATATTAAAAGATTTGATTTAGGAAAATATTTAGACCTAAAAGAATTGGTTGAAATGATAATTGATGAAAAAAAGTTTGATGATGCCTATGAATGGATTAATGAATTTGGTTTAGGAAAAGACAAAGAGTGGCTTAAAACACAAATTACAAAAATAATTAAAAATAAAGGATTTAATAAGGTTTATGATTTGGTTGAAAAATTTGGTTTAGGAAAAGATAAAGAGTGGCTTAAAGAGCAACTTAATATAGCTATTCCTTATATTTTTTATGAAAAAAATAAAGAAAATAAAAAAGAATACGTTTATTATGTTTTTCTTTGGATTTCAGATTTTGGTTTAGAAGATGAATTTGATGTTAAAGAGTTGATTGAAAAATTAATTATTAATGAAGGGCTTATTGAATCTTTTGGTTGGATTAGAAAGTTTGGTTTAGACAAAGATATAGATTGGCTTAAAGAGCAAGTTCAGAAAATGATTAACAAAAACAAATATAATGTTGCTTATTATTTAATTAAAAAATTTGATTTATATAAAGACAAAGAATGGTTTAAAGAACAAATTCAGAAAATGGTTAATGAAAAAGAATTTGAATGGGCATTATCATTTATTAATTTTCTTGATTTAAAAAAAGAATTTGATATTGAAGTTAAAGAGTTGATTGGAGGATTAATAAATCAAGAAAAATTTGATGAAGCTTATAATTATATTAAAGTTTTTGATTTAGATGAAGACAAAGAGTGGCTTAAAGAACAGATACAAAAAATAATTAATCAAAAAAGATTTTATCAAGCTTATATTTGGATTGAAAGATTTGAATTGGAAGAAGAAAAAGATTGGCTTAAAGAAATTGTTTTAGAAATATATAACAAAGACAGGATTTCAGATGTTGGCGAATTAATTAATTTATTCCATTTAGAAAAAGAGTTTGATATAGAAAAAATAAGAGAAATAGTTGAGGAATTAGTTGATGCAGGAGAATTTTATAATTCTTATAATATAGTTTTAAAAACTGATTTAAAAGAAGATAAGAATTGGCTTAAAGAACAAATTCAGAAAATGGTTAATGAAAAAGAATTTTATTGGGCTCTTGATTGGATTAAAGATTTTGGTTTAGAAGAAGAATATAAAGAAGAAGATATTAAAAAGATGATTGAAGGGTTGGTGATGAAAAAAGAATTTGAAGATGCTTTTGATAATATTAAAAAATTTGGTTTTGAAGGGTATAGGATTTGGCTTAAAGAATTAGTTCGGAAAATATATGATATGGGTGAAATTGAAGAAGCTCGTAAATGGATTAGAAATTTTTATTTAGAAGAAGAGCTTAAAGATTTATTATGAAGCAGGAAGATTTAATTAAATTAGCAGAACACATTGAAATACC
>CALIVE010000041.1 GCA_938048445.1 Minisyncoccota bacterium
ATACTTAATGCTCTTCTTGACTTGTTCTTTAAAAAGGAAATTAGTTAAATTCCTCTTGATAATATCTTTCTTTTATTCTTTCAGATATTTTTTAATATTTTTTTTATGCTCCTCTAATGTTTTAGAATAAATAACTTTTCCCTCTTTGTCAGTTAAATAGTATAAATATTCAGTTGTCAAAGGTTCTAAGCTTGCTTTGATTGCTCGAAGTCCTGGGTTAGAAATCGGAGTTGGTGGTAATCCTAATTTTTTATAAGTGTTATATTCAGAATCAATTATTCTAATATCTTTTGCCGTTACATTCCAATTACAAGGGTATTTTTTACATTTTACATATGCAACAGTTGCATCAACCTCTAATTTTTTGTTTAATTTTAATCTCTTTTCTAAAATTCCAGCTACTATTTTCATATCTTCAAAATTTTTAACTTCTCTTTCCAAAATTGAAGCTATAATAAGCTTTTCATAGAAATTTTTTTCTGGATATTTTAAAAATTCAGGCAAGAATTTTTTTTCGAAGTTTTTTAAGAATTTATAAACAACATCTTTTTCTTTTTCTTCGTTAAAAAATTCATAAGTATCAGGTGCTAAAAATCCTTCTAAAGGTAAATTTTGAGGAAAGTATTTTAAAAGTTCGGTCTCTGGAAAATCACCTAATTTATATTTTTTTAAATCAACCTTTATTCCCTTAGAATTTAGAATGTCATTAATTTCAATTAGAGTTAAACCTTCAGGTATAGTAACAAGAATTCCTTTACCACCCTTTTCTAAGATTTCTGCAACGCGAGGAACATTTAAATATCCATAAAAATTATAATATCCTGCTTTAATGGTAAGATGCCGGTTAGTAATAACTAAGTAGAACCTTAAATAAAAAGAAGAACGAATAACTCCTTGTTTTTCTAATGCATCAGAAACTGCTTTAAGATTAGCCTTTGGTGGAATATAAAAATAAATTCCTGGTTCAGGAATGTAAATTGGATAATAGAGAGCAAATAAAGAATATAAAAAAATAAAGATTAAAACTAATGACAAAAATAGCCAAGGGTATAATTTAACAAACTTTTGAATGTCTATCTGTTCCATTTTTAAATTATTTTTTTAATTAATTTATATAAGAATTTTAAATTATTTTGTGAAGAGCCTTCTAAAAAAAATCGAAAAACGTCTTTTTCTGTTTTTGACTTCCTAAAATGAATTACCAAAAATTCTTCATTGTTATAATATTTGCTAAAATTAAAGCCATCAAATTTTTTTAATCTAAATCCTTCTTTTTTAAGAAAATTAATAATTTTTTCTAAATTTATTTTTTTTCTAATTTCAAATCTTTTTATATAAAATTGATTTCTTAAAATTTCTTCGATGCCATATTTTTCTATCTCCTCAAGAAAGCGCAAAAACCCTAATAAAGGAGATTCTGTTTTTATTTCTTTAAAGAAATAGTAATGAAAGGTTGGTTCAAAGGCAAAATCTAAATTATATTTCATAAAAGCTTTTTTAAAATTACTATGACCTGTAGGTATAAAAACAAAATCTAAGTTATTAAAAATTTTTAAAATTTTTTTACTGATATGCAAAGGAATGCCAATTTTTTTATAAAATCCTGATTTTAAAATTGCATATAGAATTTGTTCTGGTAAAAATTTGATATTTTTATAAGTAATCCAGAGCCTATCACCATCCAAATCAGAAAAAATTTTTAAAGAGCTCCCCTTTTTAATTTTTATTTTTTTATCTACCTTAGATAAGACTTTAAACAGAAAATAATTAACTGATTTATTTTTGTTATCTAAATTTATATAATGAGTATTTTTTAAACGATATAATTTTTGTAAATCTTTAACATATTCTTCGTACAAATTTTCAAGAATTATATTTTTATATTCAATTCGATTTTCATTTTTTTCTTCTGTGAAAATTTTTCCTCTATAAACCCAACTCTCTCCATTAGGAAGTAAAAATTTTATTCCATTAAATTTAAGTGGTAAATGTGAAGCAGTAATCATTGCACCTGCCCTTTTTTCTTTAATGCATTTATAGTAAAAAAGAGGAGTTGGGATAATGCCTAAATATTCAATTTTTGCTTGTGGTAAGTTTAAATAAGAGTTAGTAAAAGCACTGGCTAAATTTGGAGAAGATTTTCTGAAATCAATTCCGAGGAATATTTCATTTTTTATTTTTTTCCTTTTAAGGAATTGATAAAATTTTTTTGCTAAAAAACTAACAACCCCTTCATTTATCTCTTTTGGGTAAACTCCTCTTATGTCATAAGAAATAAACATTTATAATATATTGAGAAATGAAAATTTTAATAATCGGTTTAATACTTTTATTGATTTTAACAGCATATTTAATTTATAACAAATTTTTTAAAGAAAGCTCTATCTTTGAAGAAATTAAAATCCCCGAACCTCTCTATCAACCATAACCTGATTATAGTTTGCTGGATTATTTTGTAATAGAAAATCCTGCTTGCTTAAAGCTTAATTGATTTACCGTGATGCATCAAAGAAAAAATTTAAGAATTTTGGAAACTTCAAGATTTTTAATTAAAATAATTAATAATGAAAATACCTTCAAAAAAAGATTTAATAAAAATTAGTGATTATATTTGGGAGATTCCTAAAAGTTTTCGTGAAGATATGAAAGTTCCTGCGCGTATTTTTGCTTCTGAAGAAATGATTAATGAGTTATTAGCTGAAGAAAGTACAAGTATTTGGCAACTTATTAATTTAGCCACATTACCAGGAGTTTATAAGTATTCTTTAGCAATGCCAGATATCCACTCGGGTTATGGCTCGCCAGTTGGAGGTGTGGTAGCTTTTTTGAAAGAAGAAGGAATTGTTTCACCCGGAATTTGTGGTTATGACATCAACTGTCTTCATCCAGAAAGCAAAATTTTGACAGAGTTTGGTTATTATTTACCTATAAAAAGTATTAAAGAAGAAGTTTTACCATTAATTGATAAAAATAAGAAAGAAATTACAAAAGGAAAAATTGCTCTTATTCTAAAAAGAAAAGAAAATAATTTTCTTTATTCAATAAAAACAAGACTTGGTTATGAAATTAAAGTTACTGCTGATCATCCAATTTATACTCCTTATGGAATGGTAGAAGCAGAAAAACTTAAAGAGGGAGATAGATTAGTGATTTATCCTTTTAAAGGTGTTAGATATCAAAAACCCAAACATATTTTACTTATTGATGAAAATGATATTTTAAAAGCATTTGGAGAATTAAATCTAAATAAAGGTGGAAGAGCTTATGAGCAAATAGTAAAGTGGTTAAAAGAAAGAAAATTCCTTCCCCTTTATCTTGATGATAAAAAGATCCCCTATTTAATAAAAATCTTGGGCTATATTTTAGGCGATGGTTCAATAATTTACCTTAAAAAATCCAAAAAACTACATTCTTATTTTTATGGTAAATATAAAGATCTTTTAAAAATTCAGAAAGATTTAAGGGAGTTAAATGTTAAATCAAAAATTTATTCAAGAAAGCGCGTTCATAAGTTTAAAAATACTTACGGGAAAATTTACAAATTTAAACACAACGAAATCTGCTTAAAAGTCAGTTCAACGGCTTTTTCTCTTTTGCTCTATCTTTTAGGTTCACCGATAGGTAAAAAAACTGAAAAAGAATTTAGAATTCCCCAATGGCTTAAGCTTTCTCCATTGTGGTATAAAAGATTATTTTTAGCTTCATTCTTTGGAGCTGAGCTTTCTAAGCCAAAAAATATAAAAAATAATAAATTCAATCTCTATGCTCCAACTTTGAATATCAATAAAAATATTAATCTTACACAAAACGGAATTCAATTTATGAATGAAATTAAAAATCTTCTTTTAGAATTTGGCATCAAAACTTCAACTGTTAAAGTCGTTGAAGAATTGGGCATTAAGAATAAAACTATTGGTTTGAGAATGCAAATTAAATCGGAATTAGAAAATCTTTTAAAATTTTTCGAAATTGTTGGTTTTGAATATAATGAGGAAAAACAAAAATTGGCTTGTTGGGCTTCAGCCTATTTGAGATAT
>CALIVE010000042.1 GCA_938048445.1 Minisyncoccota bacterium
TCCTTTTTTACTCTTACGAGAACATCATCCCAAGTTCTTCTTCCATAACCAAGTAAAAAATCTAAGAGTGCTATCTTTAAAGCATATGGAGAGCGTAAGATATCGCTTATAGATATCTGGTTATCCAAAAGCAAAGTCGAAGCCATTTGAAATTCAGTTCGAGGAATAAAAACTTGAAGAGCACCTATCTCAAGTTTCCTTTTGATTTCAATTTCTCTGACTACTGTAGGAGGGACTATATGAAGACCAAGTATTGTAGAAATTAAATAAGCAAAAACTTCTCTTGGATAATAGGCTACATCTTTCCAACTAGTGTATTCTTTGTATAATGGTTTCCTTTGAATAATAACTAAACCTTCTTCATGAATAATTTCTTTCATTTCATTAATACCCTCTCCGCTTAGTGGTTTAAAAATTGCTTGAAGTCTTTTCCCTTTTTCTTCGACCACAACAAGTACGAAATTTACTACATTTTGATGAGAAATTTGTTGAATATCAGACACAAACTCTTCAACACGTCCTAAAATTTTTACTTTTCCATTCAGTAAAACATCGGTTATTTCCTCAGGAGTCAATGCACCTTCACTTGTTGGAAATACTATCCTTCTTTCTTTCTCTATATTTTCTTTCTCTATATTGATAAATTCAAAGGGCATAGAATTTTTAAAGGAATATCCTTATATTTTTATTTTAAAATTAAAATTTAAGCTACCCTAATGTCAGTAGAACGGTAGTTTTTTGATTGAAGTTTTTTAAATTATGTGTTATAATTTTTAATAATCTATAAATTTAAAATTTTGTTTAGAAATTGCGAAATTAATTTTTTATTTTTATTATGCCTTTAAAAGTAATTAAATCAAGAGGACCGGGTAAAAGAAAGACGATTCTTGTGGATTATAAGAAAGTTTTAACAACTGATGAACCTTATAAACCATTATTGATTTCACTTAAAAAAAGAACAGCGAGGAATGCTTATGGTAGAATTACAACAAGATTTAGAAAAAATCCTGAGCATCGAAGATTATATCGAATCATCGATTTTTCAAGATTAGATAAAAAAGATATTCCAGCTAAGGTTGAAACAATAGAATATGATCCTAATCGTTCTGCCTTTATAATGCTTGTTTGCTATAAAGATGGTGAGAGAAGATACCATTTAGCTCCTGAAGGAATAAAGATTGGTGATGAAATAATTTGTTCTGAAAACGCACCTTTAAATATTGGAAATCGCCTACCTTTGAAAAATATTTTTCCAGGTACGGAAATTTATGAAGTTGAATTAGTTCCTGGCGGAGGTGGCAAACTTATAAGATCAGCTGGGACAGCAGGAGTAATGATGGGTACTGATGAGAAATACGCGATTATTAAGTTGCCTTCAAAAGAAATAAGAAAGGTCTCAAAGGAATGTTATGCAACTATTGGTCGAGTTTCCAATGTTGACCATAAAAATATAAGATTAGGAAAAGCTGGTAGAAAAATTTGGAAAGGATTTAGACCAAATGTAAGAGGAAGTGCAATGAATGCTCGTGACCATCCATATGGAGGTGGAGAAGGTAAATCACCAAGAGGAACTCGTAGGCCTAAAACTAAATGGGGTAAAGTAACTGGTGGACGAAAAACAAGAAGAAAAAGAAATCCTTATTCAAAATTAATACTTAAAAGAAGAAAATAATGGGAAGGAGTCTTAAAAAAGGATATTATGTCCACCCAAAATTAATGAAAAAGATTAAAAAATTGCTGGAATTACCTTTGGAAGAAAGAGAAAAATATCCGATAAGAACTTGGTCCAGAGATTCAATGATAATCCCTGAAATGGTAGGGATGGTTTTTGAGGTCCATAATGGTAAACAATTTATTAAAGTGAAGGTTACGGAAGATAAGGTTGGCCATTATTTGGGAGAATTTGCACCTACTCGTAAATTCATTAAGCATGGTGGTAAATTACAAAGAGCTTTAGAAGCAAAATTAGCTAAAGAAAAATCTTCATAAAATGCCAATAGTAGTAAAATTAAATAGATTAAATATAGCTCCAAGAAAGGTAAGGATTGTTGCTAAAGCATTAAAAGGGCTCCCTGTTGTTAAAGCTGAAAAACATTTGATTTTCTTGAATAAAAGAAGCGCTAAACCTTTTTTAAAATTGTTAAGACACTCAATTGACGTTGCTGAGAAACAGCATAATTTAAAAAAGGAAGATTTGTACATAAAAAATATAATTGTTAATGAAGGGCCAAAATATAAAAGATATTATCCAATGTCAAGAGGACATATAGGTAGAATAGTTAAAAGAACATCGCATATTCAATTAATTTTAGATAAAAAAGAAAATGGGTCATAAAGTACCACCATATGCATTGAGATTAGGGATTAATGAATATTGGAAGTCAAGATGGTTTTTCCCTAAAAATTTTAGAGTTTATTTAGAAGCTGATTATATTATCAGAAAAACAATTGATGAAATGTTTAAAAAATCAGGAATCATTGATGTAATTATTGAAAGAAAAGATAGAGAACG